>QHVP01000468.1 GCA_003222295.1 Acidobacteriota bacterium
GACCCCGCCGGCAACGTCGTCGGACATTGGGGCGGCCCCGGCCCGGGCTACGAGTGGCCGACCTCGAACCACGGAGTCACCGTCGACGACAAGGGCAACGTCTGGATCGGCGGCAACGGCAAGGGGGACGCCCACATCCTGAAGTTCACGCGGGACGGGAAGCTCCTGATGCAGTTCGGGCACGCGGGCAAGAGCACGGGCAGCAACGACACGGAGAACTTCGGCCAGGTCGCGAAGATCTTCGTCGACCCCAAGGCCAACGAGGCCTACGTCGCCGACGGCTACGGGAACCGCCGGGTGGCCGTCATCGACGCGGACACGGGCAAGTTCAAGCGCTACTGGGGCGCGTACGGCCACAAGCCCGACGACACCGATCTCGGGAAGTACGATCCCGAGGCGCCCCCCGCGCAGCAGTTTCGCACCCCGGTGCACTGCGCCGAGCTGGCGAGCGACGGGCTCGTGTACGTCTGCGATCGTCCGAACGACCGGATCCAGGTGTTCCAGAAGGACGGCACGTTCGTGAAGGAGACCTTCATCGCGAAGAAGACCCTGGGCGACGGGTCGGTCTGGGACATCGCCTTCTCGAAGGATCCGCAGCAACGGTACCTCTACCTCGCCGACGGCAAGAACGAGAAGGTCTACATCCTCGAGCGCGACACGCTCAAGATCCTGACCAGCTTCGGGGACGGCGGCCGCCAGCCCGGCCAGTTCTTCGGCGTGCACAGCATCGCCACTGACTCGAAGGGCAACATCTACACCACCGAGACCTACGAAGGGAAGCGCCTGCAGAAGTTCGTGTACAGGGGCCTGCGATCGGTCCAGCCGGAGCAGGGCGTGCCCTGGCCCGCCGCCTCGCGGAAGTAGCGGCCGCGTCTACTTCTTCACGTACCTCTTCAGCGCCCGCGGACCGACTTCCGCGCCGTAGACGTTTCCGCGCGCATCCGCGGCCACGCCTTCCGAACCGCTGGTCACCACCTTCTCCGGATCAGGCTCGGGATCGGGGATGAAGGCGGTGACCTTGCCGTCCTTCGCGCTTCCGATGCGGATGCCCCGCTTCCAGCCGGGGTTGGTCTTGGAGTTCGACTCCGAGTCGGCCACGTAGAGCACGTCGTGCTTGTCGATGTACACGCCGCTCGGCCGGCTGAACTGCTTCCATTCCTCCAGGAACTTGCCGTCCTGGTCGAAGATCTGGATCCGGTTGTTCCCACGGTCGGCCACGAACAGCCGTCCCCGGGAATCGAAGGCGAGGCCGTGAGGCACGTCGAACTCGCCGGGGGCCGAGCCCCTCTTGCCCCAGGCCTTGATGAACTGCCCGTCCTTCGAGAACTTCACGATGCGCGCGTTCGAGTTCTCGTCGTGCCCGTCCGCGACGAAGATCTCGCCGCCGGCGGCGACGGCCACGTCGGAGGGCTGATTGAAGACGTCCGGGCCCTCGCCGGCCACTCCCGCCTTCCCCAGCGTCAGGAGGAGCTTTCCGTCCGGGCTGAACTTGAAGACCTGGTGCCCCTTGCCGTCCCGGGCGCGCGCATCGGTGAGCCAGACGTTTCCCGCCCGGTCCACGTGGATGCCGTGAGGGAACACGAACATCCCCGCGCCAAAGCTCGTGCGGAGGCGGCCCGTCTCGTCGAACTGGAGGATAGCGGGCAGGCTCGAGCCGGCGCAGGTGTTGGCGCCGCACCTCTCTCCGACCCAGATGGACCGGCCGTCGGGCGCGACGTCCACCGCGCTCGTCGCTCCCCAGGTACGGCCCTCCGGCATCTTCGCCCAGCCCTCGACCGTGCGATAGGGATTGGCCTGGGAGTTGGCGGGCGGTGCCTCCGCCCACGCGGCGGACAGCGCGACCGTGGCGACCAGGACCCCGACGGAGGTCCAACCCGCCCGACTGGGGTACATGTAGCGGTATTCTCCGCCCGTCAGCGGCTTTTTCAAGCTAGACGCTGTCGTCGAGCACGTCTTCGATGGCCGACTTCATGGAGCCGGCGTCGCCCACGGCCAGCGAAGTGCGCAGCGCGTCCTTGGCCCGGTCCTCGCGGCGCCGCAAGCGCCGCACCTCCCGTACCAGGCGCAGCACCGCCTCGTAGGCTTCCTCGACGACGTCGCGGCGCGGTCGCGGCTCCGGCGCGATGCTGCCCGGCGGATTGGCGAGAGCGACGGTCGCGCGCAACACCATCGCCTGGAGCTCGTCCTCGCTGAGGGGAAGCGCGTCGTCGTCGTCGGAAGGAACGTCCGCGGCCATCAGCGAAATGGGCGGACCTCGCCGCGCAGCAGCGTGGAGGGTCCGAAGGAAGGGGTCCCCAGCGGGCCCGCGTCGACGGTGAAGCGACCGTCGAGACGATAGGCGAGCGGCTGGCCGCTGACCGCGCGGGCGATCACGCCTCCGAGTGAGGGCAGTTCGCTCAGACGCAGGGAGATGTCGAGCGGGATATCCTGGCCGAGACCGGGTTCGAGGGGCAGGCCGAGCGGGAAGTCGACGGAAGCGGCGTGTGTGTCCTCCAGGTACACCGCGCCCTCGATCGCGGAGAGGGTGAGGCCGAACGTGTTCGGGTTCTCCACGTGCGCCCATAGCCGCAGCGTGGCCGCATCCGGCAGGCCCAACCGTCCCCCGCCCAGACGCAGCTCGGCCGGACGGTCGCGCGCGGCCTCGAAGCGGAGCGGCCGCAGGCCGAGGCCCAACGCCCCGAGCGTTGCGCAGGCGGAAAGACCCAGCCCGGCCGCGGCCACCACGGCGGCGCGTACGAGCATGCGGCTTGGCTCCATGGCCCGCATCGCGTCCCTCGAAGTCAGTGTAGATCCGCGGTGGGCGCGCGGGGCCGGGCGGCGCGCGAATGCCGTGAGACACTGGCGCTGATGGCGCTCGACATCCGCGAGCGGTTCCCCCTGGCGCCGTTGTCCACGCTGGGCGTAGGCGGACCGGCCCGGTACTACGCGCGCGTCACGAGCGAGGACTCCGTCCGCGAGGCCGTCGAGTGGGCGCGCGCGCGCAGCCTGCCCCTGCTCGTCCTGGGGGGCGGCAGCAACGTCGTGCTCGCCGACGAGGGCCACCCCGGCCTCGTCCTTCACCTCGTCACGCGCGGCATCGAGACGCGGCCGGTCGGGGAGACGGTCGAGGTCACGGCCGAGGCGGGCGAGCCCTGGGATTCCCTGGTGGCGGCCGCGGTCGAGCAAGGCTGGGCCGGAGTCGAGTGCCTGTCCGGGATTCCCGGTCTCGTGGGCGCGACGCCGATCCAGAACGTGGGGGCCTACGGCCAGGAGGTGGGCGAGACGGTCTCGGCCGTCGAAGCCTTCGATCTCCAGACGGGACGCGCCTGTCGGCTGACGAACGCGCAATGCCGCTTCGCCTATCGCGACAGCCGGTTCAAGTCCGCGGACCGGGGCCGCTTCATCGTGCTGCGCGTGACCTACGCCCTGCGGCCCGGCGGCCCGCCGGCCGTCCGCTACGCGGAGCTGGCGCGAAACCTCGAAGAGCGCGGCCTCGGTGTCCCTTCCCTGGCCGAGGTCCGCGAGGCCGTGATCGGCCTGCGCCGGCGCAAGTCGATGGTCCTCGATCCCGGGGATCCCAACGCGCGCAGCGTGGGCTCGTTCTTCACGAACCCGATCGTGCCCGCGGCCGTCGCGGACGAGCTGGAGACCGTCCTGCGCCGGGACGGCATCCTGCGCGAGGGGGAGCACCCGCCGCGCTTCCCCGCCGGGGACGGCCGCGTGAAGCTGTCCGCGGCCTGGCTCATCGAGAGGGCCGGCCTCGCCAAGGGCTACCAGCGCGGGAACGTCGGCCTCTCCAGCCGCCACACGCTGGCCATCGTGAACCGGGGCGGGGCGGCCGCGTCCGAAGTCGTCGCGCTCGCGCGCGAGGTGCGCGAGCGGGTCCACGATCGTTTCGGGGTCACGCTCGTGCC
>QHVP01000469.1 GCA_003222295.1 Acidobacteriota bacterium
GATCTTCGTGCCGTAGGCGTCGCGGATCCGCTCCATCACGTCGTAGGTCTCGGCGGGCAGCCGGCCGGTGTCGAGGGTGAAGACGCGCGCGTCCTTGTTGAGCTGCGACAGCATGTGGATGACGGCCACGTCCTCGACCCCGAAGCTGGAGGCGAAGGAGATCCGCGGGTGGAAGCGGTCGAGCGCCCAGTCGAGGATCTCCTGGGGCGTCCAGGATTCCGCGCGGCGCGCGACGTCGTCGACTTCGGACACGGGTACAGCCAGGCTCATCGAGATCCTCCAGCAGCGGTGAGTGGGTGAGAGGCGGCAGGCGCTTCGCCGATGACGATGGTTCCGGGGGCGGCTTCGCTGGGCGTCCCCGCTCCGGCTTCGACTTCCGTCGTGGCCAGCTCGCGCAGGGTGCCGCGCCAGGTCGAGCCCTCCGCGCGCGAGGCCGCCCACACGATGGCGGCCGGCGTCCGCGCGCTCCAGCCGCGCTCGAGCAGGCGGGCGGCGATGGCGGCGCGATGGCCCAGGCCCATCAGCACCACGACGGTCAGCGCGCCCGGGGCCAGCGAATCGAGAGCGGGCTGCCAGGCGGCCTCGGCATGGCCGGCGACGACCACGAAGCCCGTGGACATCCCGCGATGGGTCACCGGGATCCCGGCCAGGGCGGGCGCGGCCACGGACGAGCTGACGCCGGGCACGACCTCGAAGGCGATGCCGGCCCGGGCGAGGGCGAGCGCTTCTTCGCCGCCGCGCCCGAACACGAAGGGGTCGCCGCCCTTGAGCCGGACCACGCGCGAGCCGGCCTGAGCGGCGCGGATCATCATGCGGTGGATCTGCTCCTGCGTGACGTGATGGCGGCCCGCGCGCTTGCCGACGTAGAAGCGCTGGGCCGCGCCCGCGAGCTCCAGGACGGCCGGGTCCACGAGGGCGTCGTAGAGGACGAGGTCGGCCTCGGCCAGCCGCCGCGCCGCCTTGCGCGTGAGCAGGTCGGGGTCGCCCGGTCCGGCCCCCACCAGGGACACGAGGCCGGTCATTGGGGCGTCTCCGCGTAGAGCTCGTTGAGGGCCTGCAGCAGGAGCGGCCGCCGCTTCGGCATGGGCACGCCCTCCGCGCGCCACTTCTTGCGCTGGGCGCGCGCTTCGACGAGCCAGCGCTCGAGGTCGTCCGGCAGCACGCTCTCCAGCGCTTCGCGGAGCAGACCGGCCAGCGCGGGGGCTTCGCCATTGCTGGACACGGCCACGGTCACCCCGCCGCGCGTGAGCACGCCCCCCGCGTAGGCGCTGCAGGTCTCCGGGTTGTCGACCGCGTTCACGAAGACGCCGCGCTGCTCCGCGGCGGCGCGGACCTCGCGGTTCACCTCGGGCGGCGCGGCCGCGACCACGAGCCAGGCGCCGTCGAGATCGGAGGGACGGAACGTCCGGCGGACCAGGGTGAGTTCCGATCGCTCCAGCTCGGGAACGAAGCCGGGCGCGATCACGGTGATCTCGGCGCCCGTTTCGAGCAGGCTCCTCACCTTGGTCGCGGCCACCGGTCCCGCGCCGACGACGATGACGCGGCGGCCGGAGAGCTTCAGGAACAACGGAAACAGAACAGGCGGCCGGGTCGAAGTCGACACGGGCGGGATCGGCTCGGAGACGGGAACGGGAGCAGCGGCCGGAGATGCCGCCGCGTAGTGCGCGCGCAGCACCTCCGCCACTTCCACGCACGTGAACTCGCGGGGCAGGTCGCCGCCGCTGCGCAGGATCTCGCGCACGCGCGTGCCCGACAGCTCGAGGCGGTCGGCGGCGTCGTGCGGGCAGGTGCGGGTGGAGGCCAGGCTTCCGCAGGCACGGCAGAAGAACGCGGTGTCGAGCTTGATCGGGGTGACGCCCAGCTCCGCGGCCGTGAAGCGATCGAACAGGGCGTGGGCGTCGAAGGGCCCGTAGAACTTGCCGACGCCGGCATGGTCGCGGCCCACGAGGAGGTGCGTGATGCCGTAGTTCTTGCGCGCGAGGGCATGGAAGAGCGCCTCGCGGGGGCCCGCGTAGCGCATGGCCGCGGGGAAGGCGGCCAGGATCGTCCGGTCCTTGGGGTAGTAGCCGGCTACCAGCGCCTCGTAGGCCTGGAAGCGCGCGGCGGCGGGCACGTCGTCGCCCTTGGTCTCGCCGACGAGGGGATGGAGCACGAGCCCGTCCGTCACCTCGAGCGCCACCTTGGTCAGGTGCTCGTGCGCGCGATGGATGGGATTGCGCGTCTGGAAGCCGGCCACCTTCTGCCAGCCGCGGGCCGCGATCTCCTGGCGCAGCGCGCGCGGCGTCAGACGATAGCGGGCGAAGGGGAGGTCCGCGGGCAGGGGCAGCACGCGCACGGCCCCGCCCACCAGCGTGCGCGGGCGGCCGAGCAGATAGGCGACGCCGGGATGGGACGCGTCCTCCGTGCCGTACACGGCGCGCGATTCCTCGAGCGGATCGCGCGTGTAGACGTCCTCCACGCGCAGGATGCCCCACACCCGGCCGCCGGCGTCGAGGAGTGCCGCTTCGCGGCGGGCGCGCACGGCCTCGCGGGTGGCCTCGTCCACGGCGAGGGTGAAGGGCACTGGCCACACCGTTCCGTCGGCCAGGCGCAGCCGATCGAGCACGGACCTGTAGTCCGCCGCGCCGAGGAAGCCGACCAGCGGGCTGGCCGCGCCCGTCGCGATCAGCTCCAGGTCCGCCTGCTCGCGCGCGTCGAGCGTGATCTCCGGCAGTCCCTCCGCACGGTGGCGCAGGTCCTCCGCCTCGTCCGCGGGGACGAAGCGGTCCACGAGCGTGCCGCCGTGAGGGTCAACCAGCCTGGACATGGGTGAAGGCTCCTGGCCAGGCGATGGGCACGCCCAGCCCGATGAGGATGACGGCGAGGACGGTCCGCAGCGCGCGCTCCGGAACGGCGTGCGCGACACGGGCTCCGAGAAGAACGCCGGGCACCGAGCCGGCGAGCACGGACGCGGCGAGCAGGACGTCGACCCGCCCCGCCTGCAGGTGGCCCAGCGTGGCGAAGGCGGAGAGGAGCAGCGCATGCACGAGGTCGGTGCCGACCATCGTCTGCGCGGGGAGCGGGAAGAAGAAGGCGAGGACGCACAGGAGAAGCGAGCCGCTCCCGATGCTGGTCGTGCTCACGAGGAGGCCGGTGACGAAGCCCAGCCCCGCCGTCCATCCGGCCACCGGCAAGGTCGTGGCCCGCACCCGCTCCGCGAACTGAAGGCGCACCAGGGTGGCCGCGCCCGCGACCACGAGGACCGCCCCCAGGCCGCGCTGGAGCGCGTGCTCCCGCACCCCGGGGGGCAGGTGGTTGAGCACGAAGATGCCGAGCGCCGCTCCAGGCAGCGAGCCGGCGAGGAGGCGGCCCACCGTCGGCCAATGGACCTGACCGCGGAGCGCATAGGCGCCGCCCCCGAACAACTTGGTGACGCTGGCGATCAGCACGTCGGAGCCCACGGCGAGGGAGGGCGGGACGCGCAGGATGAACACGAGGGCGGGCGTGAGCAGGGCACCGCCGCCCGTCGAGGTCACGCCTACGACGAACCCGGCCACGATCCCGATGAGGGGAGCGGTCAGATCCATCGTCCCACTCGTCCCGTTTGCGGCTCCACGATTCCTGCCTCCGTTCGTACGGCCGGCCAAAAAGCAAAAGGCCCGGGGGTTTGAACCCTCCGGGCCTCGCGTCCGCCGTTTTGTGTCTCAGTCCCTAGTGATCAGCGGACCTCGTGAACGGCGGCATCGCGGAGGCAGAGGGCCTCCCGCATGTGACAACAACAACAACAACACGCGATGCGCGCGGCGTTCACGTCACGTTTTATACGCGGTGGGGGATCCGCCGTCAAGTCAAAAGCTGAAACCGACACAATTGTGTGTGTCATTCAGCAGTTTGAAGGGCGTTTTCAGCGCTTCTCCCGACCGCCGGAGGCCGCCGTTGCGCCCTGGCCGCGGTTGTCCGTCGCCGCACCGCCGACGGCCTTTCCGGGCGGCGCGTCGGTGACGGTGAACAGCTTCCCGTCCCTGAGGTACATGCGGCGCTGCTCCTCGCCGTTGAGCGGGCGCGCGCCACGGCGGCCGAACACTCCGATCTGGTTGCCGTGCTCGTCCACCGCGCGGTCGCGGTCCACGCCGCGCGAGAGGGCGACGGCCGGCCCGTGGGTCGCGTAGGTCGCGACCAGCTTCGGGGTGGGGCGGGGGCTGAACCCGTAGGCGCCGGGCGTGTCGTTGGCGGAGATGGCGTCGATCACGCGCAGGCCGTTCTTGCCGTCCGCCACGTACGCGAAGATGCTGCCGTTGGTGGCGCCGAGCTTGACGTCGTGGGCGTCGTTGATGGCGCCCCCGGCGTTGAAGGTCTGGTCGAGGCGCGGCTTCTCCGGGGATTTGATGTCCACGATGGCGAGGCCGTCGGGGCCGGCGGCGACATACAGATACGTCCGCGCGACGTACAGGCCGTGCGCGTGCGCGAACGGGATCTTCGCCCCTTCGACGACGCGGGGCTTGTCGGGCGCGGTGACGTCCACGACCTCGAGGCCTTCCGAGTCGAGCACGAACGCGTAGCGGAACTGGATCGCCACCGCGTGGGGCTCGCGCAGCGGGACGCCCACCTGGCCGATCACGCGAGGCTTGGTGGGGTCCTCGAGGTCCAGCACGACCAGGCCGCGGGGCGTGGTCACGAAGCCGCTCGTGCCCGCGATGGCCGCCGACGTGGCCCCCGTGAGCACGCCGTCCGGATTGAAGGTGGCGATCCGCTTGATGAAGTTGTCGCTCGGGTTGCCGTTCATCAGTGTATGCAACGGACCCACCACCACCAGCCCTTCCGTGCGGTCGGTGACGAAGGCGTAGTCGTACAAGGGGTGGACCTTCTGCTCCTGGTTCTGGGGCAGCACCTCGCGCTGCGCGTCCACGGACGTCGTCGTGGGCAGCGCGACCGAGGTCGCGTCCTTCGTCTTCACGTAGAGGCGCTGGCCCAGCGGCGACACGGGCGCGCTCACGATGCGCTCGCTGAAGCCCTTCTGGTCGACCTGGGCCACGTCGTAGATGCGCAGCCCGCCGTCGCCGGCGGCGAAGAGGTACTCGCCGCGGAGCTGGAGCGACCGCACGTCGCCGCCGTGGTGGTAGGCCTCCTTGAGCCGGGCCCCTGCCGCCTGGTGCGCCTTGAACTCGACGGGGTAGGCGAGCTCGTGCAGCTTGCTGCCGATGATGGCCTGGGGCTCGTCCCGCTCCGTGACCGCCACCGCCTCGAAGCCGTGGTGCTCCTCGCCCACGTAGGCGTAGCGGCCGATGAAGTTCATCATGCCCGTGCCCTGCATCAGGAGCGAGGCCATCCAGGCGTTGTTGTCGCCGGCGCGCGCCACGTGGCACTCCGTGCAGCCGCGGGTCTCCTTCGCGCGCACGGTGTGGGGCACGTAGGTCGAGAACGACGTCCCGCTGAAGCCGCCCGCGGAGGTCGTCTGCTGCTGCGAGTAGAGCCACTCGCGGCTTTGGTTCTGCGAGGAGACGATGACCGCGCAGGCAGAGCGGGCGGGGGAGACGCGGTTGCCGCTGACCGTTCCGTCCTTGGCCAGGAAGTAGATGTCGTCGCGCAGGGTCTGGAAGTTGTAGGACGTCCAGTTGCGGCTGAGCCCGCCCTCGTTGTGCAGGTTGGGCTTCTTCTGGTTGGCCTTCATCGAGAGGTGGCAGCCGAAGCAGCTCGTCGTCCACGAGGAGTGGCAGGCGAAGCAGCTCATCTTGTTGTTGGCGTGGGCGAGCTTGGTGGGATCGGCACTCGCGTCCCCCCAGGTGCTGCCGTTCATCTGCATCGTCTTGGCCAGGCGCGCCTTCTCGCTGTAGCGCGGGTTGCCGGGGGTCACCGCGTCCACGACCTGCGGCACTTCCCACTCGACGTTTTCGTCCACCATCGAGCGCTGCGTGATCTTGCCCCGGCAGCTGGTGAAGCGCGGCTGTCCCCAGGGCGTGCTCAGCGAGGTGAGGTCCATGGCCGAGGAGGCGGGGCCGGAGGTGGTGAGGTTCGCCGGGCCCGCGACGGTGCCGTGGCAGTCGATGCAGTCGATCTCGACCGCCGCCCGCG
>QHVP01000472.1:0-2024 GCA_003222295.1 Acidobacteriota bacterium
CCTTCACCATGGGCGGCCTCAACTTCGTGACCACCATCATCAACCTGCGCACCAAGGGCCTCTCGATGCTGCGCCTGCCGCTCACCATGTGGTCGATGTTCCTGGTGGCAATCCTGGGCCTGCTCGCGTTCCCCGCCCTCACGGGCGCCTCGCTGATGCTGCTCCTCGATCGCCACTTCGGCACCAGCTTCTTCCTCCCCACCGGGCTCGTCCTCAACAACGCGCCAATGGTCGGCGCGAACGGGCAGTTCGTGCACCAGGGCGGCTCGCCGCTGCTCTGGCAGCATCTCTTCTGGTTCCTCGGGCATCCCGAGGTCTACATCCTGATGCTCCCCGCGCTGGGATTCACCTCCGACATCCTGACCACCTTCTCCCGCAAGGCGCTCTTCGGCTACAAGGCGATGGTGGGGGCGATGGTCGCGATCGCCGGCCTCTCCTTCATCGTCTGGGGCCACCACATGTTCGTGAGCGGCATGAGCCCGTACCTGGCCATGGCCTTCGCGGTGGGCACGATCCTCATCGCGGTGCCGTCGGCGGTGAAGGTCTTCAACTGGCTGGCCACGCTGTGGCAGTCGCGCATCCAGTACAAGACGCCGATGCTCTGGGCCATGGGCGTGGTCTCGCTCTTCATCAGCGGCGGGCTCTCGGGCGTATGGCTGGGCCAGAGCGCGCCCGACATCCAGCTCCACGACACGTTCTTCGTGGTCGCCCACTTCCACCTCATCATGGCCGGCGCGGCGCTGTTCGGCGTCTTCGGCGCCACCGCCATGTGGTTCCCCAAGATGTTCGGCCGCATGATGAACGACACCCTGGGCAAGTGGCACTTCTGGTTCACGTTCGTCACCTACTACGGCACGTTCTTTCCCATGCACTACATCGGCCTGGCCGGCCACATGCGGCGGATCTACGATCCCTACCAGTACGAGTTCCTCAAGAGGATCCAGCCGCTGAACCACTTCATCACGGTCAGCGCGCTCATCCTCGGCGTGTCCCAGATCCTTTTCTTCGTGAACTTCTTCTGGAGCGCGTTCAAGGGCGCGAAGGCGCCGGAGAACCCCTGGAACGCCAACGGCCTCGAGTGGACGACCTCTTCCCCGCCCCCGCATGGCAACTGGCCGGGGGCCATCCCCGAGGTCCATCGTTGGCCCTACGAGTACAGCAATCCGAGCGCGCCGAAGGATTTCGTGATGCAGCACGAGCCTCCGCTGGCCGTCGAACCGGGGCACTGAGATCATGGCGACCGAGATCCTCGACGCCCGCGCGCCCCGTCCCGTTCCCCTGGTGGAGCGGCCGGGCGGCCCCACCGGGCACGGCCCGATCGGACGCGGCGACGACGGGGGCGGGCCCAGCGCCGCCCTCGACCCGGCCCAGTTCGGCCTCTGGGCCTTCCTGGGTACCGTCTCCATGCTGTTCATCGGTTTCACGAGCGCGTACATCGTGCGCCGGACGGGCATCGATTGGCGGCCGCTGCCCCTGCCGCGCCTCCTGTGGTGGAACACCGCCGCCCTGCTCCTGAGCAGCGTGGCCCTGGAGGTGGCGCGGCGCCGCCGGACCGCCCTCGACCTTCGCGGCCTGCGCCTCTGGCTCGGCGCGACCGCGCTCCTGGCGGGTCTCTTCGTGGCCGGCCAGTTCCAGGCCTGGCGGCTCCTCCGCGCGCTGGGGTTCTTCCTCTCCTCGAACCCGCATAGCTCGTTCTTCTTCATGCTCAGCGGCGTGCACCTGTTCCACCTGTCCGGAGGACTGGTCTGGTTCGCGCTCGTGCTCTACCGCCTGCGCGGACCGCGCTACGCCGCGGCCGGCGGAGGGCGCACCCTGTCGCTGCTTGCGACCTACTGGCACTTCCTCGGGCTACTCTGGGTCTACGTGCTGATCTTGATCTTCGTCTTCTAGGGAGGACCGATGGAGTCTGGCGCGCACACGGCGACGATGGAGGCAGGCTGGGGCGGCGGTGCCGCGCCGTTCGGGGCGACGTGGCAGAAGACGATGATGTGGATCTTCATCGTCACCGACGCCCTGCTCTTCTC
>QHVP01000472.1:2155-5297 GCA_003222295.1 Acidobacteriota bacterium
CCGCGCGCCTCGGCGACATGAAGAAGGCGCTGCTGAACGTCTGTATGACCATCGCAGGGGGGGCGGCCTTCCTCTCCTGCCAGGCCTACGAGTGGACGCACCTCATTCGCGAAGGGGCGCGGCTCACGGGGCCGATCGCGGGCAGCGAGCTGATCGAGAAGGGCGTGACCCCGCAGTTCACGCAGGCCTTCTTCCTCCTGACCGGCTTCCACGGCTCGCACGTCCTCTCCGGGCTGGTCATCCTGATCATCACCGCCATCCGCACTTCCATGGGCAAGACGCCCTCCCAGGGCGTGGAGATGGCGGGCCTCTACTGGCACTTCGTCGATCTGGTCTGGGTGTTCATCTTCACGTTGTTCTATCTGCTCTGAGGGTCCGATGAGCGAGACCGCGCCGGGCGCGAACCCGTACAAGATCTACTGGATAACCTGGGCCATCCTGCTCGTCATCACCGTGGCCATGCTGGCCGCGGAGGCGTTCCACCTCCCTCGCATCTTCCTGGCGCTGTTCCTGCTCACCTTCACGATGGTCAAGGCGGCCATGATCGGCGGGAACTTCATGCACCTCCGCTTCGAGCGGCGGAACCTCGCCCTCATGGTCTCGCTCGGCATCCTCGTCACCTCGCTGATCCTCTACACCTTCATCACGCTCCCGCCTCCGAGCCGGCGCCGGCGGCCCACGTCGAATAGCGTGCGCCGCCTCCTGGCCCTCGCGCTCCTGGTCGCGCCGCTACTCCTCTCCGCGGCTCCGGTGAGGGCGCAGTGCGCGATGTGCCAGACCGCGCTCACGGGCTCGGCGGAAGGGCGCGGCATGAGCCGGGAGTTCAACCGCGCGATCCTGGTGATGTTCTTCGCCCCCTACGCCGTCTTCGGCGTCGTGGGGACGGTCCTGCTCCGCCACCGGATCGGCGAGTCCTGGCGCCGCGAGCGCGGGCGCCTGCACCGGACCTGGCGTCGCGTCGCCCGCCCGCGAGTACACTAGCCAGTCCCATGCCGACCGCCGCACCCACGCAGGCCACGGCCACGCCACGCTCGTCCGGCCGCGTCCTGGGTCTCGTCGGCGCCGTCCTGGTGGCGGCGGGCGTCGCCGTCGTGGGGGCGCGTGCCCGGCGTGCCCCGGAGCCGCCGCGACTGGGCTCGGTGCCGGACTTCCGACTGGTGGAGCGCTCTGGCCGCCCGCTCTCGATGGCCGACCTCAGGGGCCGTCCCTGGGTGGCGGACTTCATCTTCACCCAGTGCGCCGGTGCCTGTCCGGCCATGACCGCCCGCATGGCGCGCCTTCGCCGCGACCTTTCCCCCGATGTCCGATTCGTGTCCTTCACCGTCGATCCCGCCCACGACACGCCCGAGGTCCTGACCCGCTACGCCGCGACCTTCCGCGCGGACGAGGGCTGGCGCTTCGTGACCGGTCCGGCGAAAGACCTCTATGCCCTGTCCGTCGCCGGGTTCAAGCTCGCCGCCATGGAGGTTCCACCCGCGGAGCAGGTGGCCGGGGGAGACGGTCCCTTCCTCCACAGCTCGAAGTTCGTCCTGGTCGACGGCGCGGGCGTCATCCGCGGCTACTACGACAGCACGGACGAGGCGGCGATGCGCACGCTGGCGGCGGACGCCGCCGCCTTGCCGGCCGGCCGTTGACCGTCACCTTTCTCCCGGCTCTCAACGCCTTCCTCAACGCGAGCAGCGCGCTGCTGCTGGCGACCGGGTACGTCCTCATCCGGCGCGGCCGACGCGAGGCCCACAAGCGCGTGATGCTGGCCGCTCTCGCCTCCTCCACGCTCTTCCTGACGAGCTATCTCGTCTACCACGCCCAGGTCGGCTCGGTCCGCTTTCGCGGCCAGGGCGCGGTACGGACGGCGTACTTCACGATCCTGCTGACGCACACCGTCCTGGCCGTCGCAATCGTCCCCCTGGTGGCGTCGACGCTGGTGCCGGCATTGCGCGGACGATTCGATCGTCACCGTCGGTTGGCCCGGATCACCCTGCCGCTGTGGGCGTACGTGTCGGTGACCGGTGTGGTGATCTACTGGATGCTGTACCGCCTGAACGTCTGAACGGACGGGGGTTCCACGGTTCGTCCGTTCAGCCGATCCGGCCCCGTACTACTCGCCCCAGTCGGCGCACCCCTTCCTCGATGGTGGGTGCGTCTTCTTTCGCGAAGGTGAGACGCATGGTGTTCTCCCCCCCGCCGTCGACGTAGAACGGCGCGCCCGTGACGTAGGCGACGCCCTCCGCCACCGCCGCCTCCAGGAGGGCGGCGGCGTCCAGACCCTCAGGCAGGGTCAGCCACACGAACAGTCCTCCCCGCGGACGCGTCCAGCTCACGCCGGACGGCATCTCCCTGGCCAGCGCCTCCAGCATGACGTCGCGCTTCGCGCGGTAGTAGGGCCGGATGCGCGCCTTCTGCTCTTCGATGAGGCCGCCGCGCAGGCAGGCCAGGATGATGCGCTGGTCCAGGCTGCTGCCGCAGAGGTTCGCGGACTGCTTCGCGATCTCGATCTTGGCCAGCAGCTCTTCCGGGCCGAGCACGAACGCCGTGCGCAGCCCGGGAGCGAGGATCTTCGAGAACGACGACAGGTACACGACCTCCGCTTCCCGCGCCATCGAGCGGAGCGTGGGCAGCGGCTCCGCCTCGAAGTAGAGATCGCCGTAGGGATCGTCCTCGACCAACAGCAGGTCCAGCTCGCGCGCGGCCTCCAGCAGCGCGCGCCGCGAGGACGTGGAATGGCTGATCCCCGACGGATTCTGGAAGCTGGGGGTCACGTACAGGAACTTCACGCGCCGCCCGGCCGCGGTCTCCGCGCCATGACGCTCGCGGAGATGGTCGAGGTCGAGGCCGTCGGGACCGAGGCGCACGCCGACCATCCGCGCCTGCGCGGCCCGGAACGCGGAGGTGGCGCCGATGTACGAGGGCCGCTCGACGAGGACCACGTCGCCGGGATCGATGAGCACGCGCGCGACTAGATCGAGGCCCTGCTGGCTGCCTTCCGTGATGAGCACCTCGTCCGCCGCCGCCACCATTCCCTTCGCCGCGGCGTAGTCCCGCACCGCGCCCAGCAGGGGGGCGAGGCCGCGCGTGAGGATGTACTGGAACGACGCCGCGCCTTCGCGCGCGAGGATGTCCTCGAGGATCGTGCGGAAGCGGT
>QHVP01000062.1:0-35153 GCA_003222295.1 Acidobacteriota bacterium
GGTTCCTCAAGAACGTCATGGGCCTCTGGATCCTCGAACGGTTGCGGAAGAAGTGGGATGAGGAGGGCCTGGCGAGCGGATACGACGCGCTGCTGGGGGCAGCGGCCGCGATCGACCGATCGCCGGGCCTGATCTTCCCCGACGACCCGCGCCTGCTCAACCCGCCGCGCATGACGGCCGCCCTCGCCGAGCAGATGCGCGAGACCGGCCAGGCCGCGCCCACGGCGCCTGCGGCGATGGCCAGGGTGGTGCTGGACTCGCTGGCCTTGCGCTATGCCTCGGTGGTACGAACGATCGAGGTGCTGACCGGCCAGACGATCGCCGGCGTGCAGATCGTGGGCGGGGGCGGCCGCAACGACTACCTCAACCAGGCCACCGCCGACGCCACCGGACGGCCGGTGGTGGCCGGTCCCGTCGAAGCCACCGTGATCGGCAACGTGCTGGTACAAGCGGTCACGGCGGGGCGGTTCGCGTCGCTGGCGCACGCGCGGAGGCACGTCGCAGCCACACCCATCAGTGGTGGCCGCAGTGCAGCCACACCCATCAGTGGTGGCCGCAGTGCGGACCGGATCCAGCCGCGCCGGTTCGAGCCCAGGCCCGCTTCGGCCGGGGACGACATGGCGCGCCGATACCGCGAGCTGGAGGCGCGATACCTGGAGGTCAGAACATGAAGCCGGCGTCGACGTAGAGCCCGGTGCGCTCCTCGCTCGTGGCCACGGCCAGGCTGAGCGTGTTGCGCCGGCTGAGGAACGAGAACCAGACGCCGCCGCCGGCCGCGGTGTGCCACTTGTGCGAGGACTCGCCCTCGAGGAACACGCGGCCGGCGTCGGCCAGCCCGAAGATGCCGAACTCGCCGGGCAGCAGGACCATGAACCGGCCCAGGGCGAGGCGCAGCTCGGCGTTCCCGTAGAGAGAGGCGTCCCCGCCGAACCGCTCCGCCCGCAGCCCGCGCACCGTCGTATGGCCGCCGATGTAGGCGGCCTCGTGGAACGGATAGTCACCCCAGACACGCTTGCCCCCGACGCGCAACGCGAGCGTGGGATGAGGAGCGACGGCGGGAGTGAGGTAGGCCGAAGCCTCGCCGTGAACTTCGCCGAACGTGCTGCGCACGCCCCAGAAGCCCGGGAACGCGCGCGCCTCCGCTTGGACGAGGGCGCCGCGCGTCGGATAGCCGGGGCGGTCGCGATGGTCGAGGGACAGGCCGAGGCGCCCGCCGACCTGCCCGAAGTCCTCCGTCCCGTACGGCTGCACCGCGCTGATGAGCCGTCCCGCCTCCAACGAGGTCGTCGAGTACTGGACGACGGGGCCGACGGTGAGATCGGCGCGGCTCCCGAGGTCGAACACCAGCGCGGGCGCGAACAGGTACTGCTGCTGCTTGACCTTGTGCGCGTCGTCGGAGGGCAGGCGCAACGTCTCGTTGCCGAGGCCATAGAAGCGCAGGATCTCGATGCCGGAGGCGCGCGCGAAGATCGAGGTGCGCGTGCCGGAATTCTCGTGGCGGAAATCTCCCTGGTAGTCGAAGCGCACGGCCTGCGCCGTCGTCGCATAGCCGCCGCGCAGCCGCTGATGGGAGGCATACGGATCCTTGCGGAAGCCGTAGCTCTCCCGCGTCACGCTTGCGCCCAGGAAGAGGCCGAGATCAGGGCCGTAGCTGAGCCAGGGCAGGCTCGTCGTGAGGCCCCCCCAGTCGCGCGGGGGAATCCACGGTGCGCGCGGGTTCGTGGGAGGCGGGATGTACGCGCGGCGGTCGAGAGAAGCGTGTTCCGTCACCTTGGTGCAGGACTCGGCATCGGCGACGCGCACCTCGGGTCCGCCCGTGACTTCGACGGCTTCGCAGCCGGCGTCGCCGATGACGCGCACGGTGATCGGACTCGACGGTCCCTGCGGTGGAAGTAGGGCGCGGCGCCGGCCGCCGTCTCCGAAACCCTCACCTCGAGGCCGCCGCCGGCCAACCCCGTCAGCTCGACGCGATCGGCACGGTCGGTCGCGTAGACATCCACCTTGCCCGCCAGGTGGCGGTAGTAGCGGACCGCTTCCTCGGTCATCGCGTCCCGCCGGGCCTTGAGGCCGGCCAGCAACCGCGCCCCATCGCTCGCCCGGTACTCCGCCGGCATCCGCGCGACCGCCGCCTGCAGCACGGAGTCGGTCAGACGGCCGCGCAGGTCGCGCGCCACCTCGTCCCACGCGCTCCGGTCCAGCTCCGTGAGGAGCCGCCGGTCCACCTCCCAGCCGTTGAACGTCACGCCCGCTATCGGGGAGTACTTCGGCCCGAACACCACCAGGCGCGGCTGGCCCTTGCGGAACATCGAGAGGAAGAGCCCCTCGAAACGCACGAAGGCCTGATCGCGGTCCTCGGGGATGGGCTGCCAGAGCGGCGACGACGGGAGCTTGGCCCAGCGCCACTGGCCCCGGTGCCGGTCCCAGTCGCCGATGAAGACGTCGAAGAGCCGCGCCTTGAGGAACGCGCGGGCGTCGATGCGGTCGGCGGGCGAGGCCTGCAGCCGCTTCCAGAGCTCCTCGCCGCTGATGATCTCGGTGGCGCCTTCGAACCCGGGGTTGCCACCGCCGACGGGACGCGGGTAGACCTCGATGGTGCCTACGAGGTTCGCGAACACCGGGCGGAACTCGCCCAGGGCGGGATCGTCGGGCATGACGACCATCTCCGCGGTGGCGTGCAGGATGCCCGCCGCCTCGAGGAGCGGCGGAACGATGACCGCGCCCGCGGGATGGCTCGAAGCGATCTGGTCCTGCACGATGCTGCGGGCCACGCTCTCGCGGAGCTCGGGGGGCAGGACCTCGGTCGGGTCCTTGTCGAGGCCGCGGAACGTGTAGTCGCGGCCGTCGGCGCCTGCATGGCCAGGCCCTTGGTCTCCTGACCCCCGACGCGGCGAACGGGACGGAGCCCGCCCGCATAGTGCTGCAGGTCGAGCACCGGCACTTCCACGGGCATGGCCCACAGGTCCCGATAGTCGGCCCCGAAGAGGGCGCGGTGGATCGCGCCGGCCTGATAGCGCTTGCCGGCCACGACGCGTCGCTTCGGCGGGTCCTCGCCGCGCGCGGCGGGGGCACCGACGGCCACCGTTCCCAGGATCGCCAAGGACCACAACACCCGCTGCATGAGATCTCCTCCGCCCGAACGGCCAGCGCGGTCGTTTCTATCGCGTTCGGAGGGGCGCGTCCAGTTATTCCGCGGGGACCACGACGAAATCGCCGCCTTCGGCATGGACGCGGTAGACCGCGTCGAACCCTTCGCCTGCGGTCGGCGGCTGCAGCCGTTTGGAGGTGACGAACACCGCAACGTCCGGCACGCGACCTTTCCCCACGCGCGACCGGTTGCGGGCGGCGGACTCCCGGGGCGTCGTGTCCAACACATAGGCGACGACGCGCGCGCCCATCTCGCGGCCGAGAGCGAGGATCGGAGCGCGGTCGGCCACGGTCGGATTCGTGTTGTCGACGACCGCCGAGCGTCCCGCCCGAAGCGCCTTCCGGACCTCGTCGAGCTGGCGGCGGCTCGCGTCACGCCCGTGGCCGATGACGTCCTTGCTGACGTGCACGTGGGTGGCGGCCAGGCGTGCCTGGAAGAAGCTCGTCTTCCCGGCGCCGGGCAGTCCGATGAGGATGGCGACCTCGGTCATGACCCTCCTTCCATCTTCCCCCGAGCGAGCGGCGCCACTGCGGCCACCAGCGCGGTGTGTGGCTGCGCGTGATTTGACCTGGACCGGCCACGCGGTGTACCACGCGCGGCATGAAAGCGATCCTCTTCGTCATGCTGGCCGCGCTGACCGCCGCCTACCTGGCCGTGTGGGTGCGCAGCGTGTGGCGGGCCGGAGGACGCGGCCCGTCTGGGGAGGGCGCCCGTCCCGGGCCAGGGAACCTGCTCATCGGGTTCGTGACGAACTTCTTCGACACGCTCGGCATCGGATCCTTCGCCACGACGACATCGCTCTTCCGCGTGCTGGGGGCCGTACCCGACGAGCTGATCCCGGGCACCCTCAACGTCGGCCATACCGTGCCTTCGGTGACCCAGGCCTTCATCTACATCGCGATCGTCGCCGTCGCCATGCCGACGCTCGGCGCGATGATCGCGGCCGCGGTGGCCGGAGCCTGGCTGGGCGCGGGCGTCGTGTCGCGCTGGAGCCGCGCGCGCGTCCAGCGCGGCATGGGCTCGGCGCTGTTGGCGGCGGCCGGCCTCATGCTGATGACGCAGCTCGGGCTGGTCCCTCTGGGCGGAGAGGCGGTCGGATTGTCCGGCATCCGCCTGGCAGTGGCGGTCGGCGTCAACTTCGTCCTCGGCGCGCTCATGACGCTCGGCATCGGCCTCTACGCGCCGTGCATGATCCTGGTGTCGCTCCTGGGAATGGATCCCAAGGTGGCGTTCCCCATCATGATGGGCTCGTGCGCGTTCCTCATGCCCGTCGGCTCCGTGCGGTTCATCCGCGAAGGGCGCTACGCCCTTTCCGCCGCCGTCGGCCTGGCCCTGGGTGGACTGCCCGCCGTCCTGCTGGCCGCGTACGTCGTGCGGTCGCTCCCGCTGGGGGCCGTGCGCTGGCTGGTCATCGTGGTCGTGGTGTACACCGCGGTCGCGCTGCTCCGCGCCGCGCAGCGTGAGCGGCGCCGGGCCGGCCCCTCCGCCGCCACCGCTCCCGGCCCCTGAGGCCGGCGAGCAATCCGCGGTCGTTCCCACCCGCGTCCGAGAAACCTCACTACGATCGAACAAGGGATACGCGCGGCGCGTCGCCGCGGGCCTCCCGCGAGGACAACGCCATGAAACGACGATTCCTGATCCCCCTTCTCCTGCTGCCCGCGGCCTGCGGCGGCCCGAAACAGCCGCCGGCGTCCACCGCCTCCGTCCCCCCCCTCACCACGCTGGCGGCGGCGCCGTCCCCCGCCGGCCCCTCGATCGTGGTGGAGGTCGTGACGATCGACACCGCGGCTCCGAGCATCACGCTCCGCGAGGGAGAGGTGCCGGCGGGGGCGGCGAAGGCGAGCAATCTCAAGACGGGGGACCGCACGCTCCGCGTGGAGCCGTCCGCGGCGGCCAGCCTGAGCGGCGTCAAGCCCGGCATGCGCGTGCGCGTGACCTGCTCCGCGCCGGTACCCGTGGCGATCGAAGCCTCACCCGCGCCGGGCACGGCATCCCCGCGCATGGCGTCGGCCGCGCCTGCGCAAGGCGCTCTGGCGCGCTGTGACTCGATCGTGGCGATCGCGCCGCAGGAATCGTTGGCCCCGTAGCCGGCGTTCGTAACTCGACGACCCACCTGGCCACAAGCGCCTTATCCGCTAACCGGGTGAATCGTTCTGTTCGTCCGTCAGCTTTTTTTCGCCATGCGCTGGTTCGCGAACTCCTGAAGGACGTCCCAGACGTGGGGGTGCGTCTGGGTGATGGCGTCCAGCGTCGGCCGGTCCAGCTCCAGGAGCTCGGAGTGCTCGGTGGCCACGATGGTCGCGGTGCGCGGCTTGCCGGTGAGGATCGAGCCCTCGCCGAAGAACGCGCCCTCCTCCAGCTCGGCGATCGGGACCTGCTTGCCGTCGCGCTTGACGAAGGCCTTCACCGCTCCCGACGTGAGCATGTAGAGGCTGTTGCCGGGCTCGCCTTCGCGCAGGATCACCTTGCCGCGCTCGAAGGTCAGGAGCTTGAGGCCGGCGATCACGGCCACCAGCTCTTCCACCGAGAAGTCCTTGAACAGCGGGCTCACCACGATCTGCGCGCCCCCGCTGGGCGCGGCCCCGTCGCCGTCCGGCACCTGCTCGCTCGGACCCGGGAACGCATTCTCGAGGACCGAGAACGGCTCGTCCGCGAACCGGCTGTCGGACATTGGATCCGACACGGGCTCCTCTTCCGTCGCGGGCTCGGCTTCGAGGACGGCCTCCACGGACTCGAACTCGCCCGTGAACAGGTCCTGGTCCACGACCGGTTCGGCGAGCTCCGGTATGGGAGCGGGAGCGGCGGCAGGGGTGGGGAGAGGTTCCACCTCGACCAGCGGCAGGGTCTCCGGCTCGAGCCCGAGGTCCAAGGGCCCCTCTTCGACCACGGGCGTGGCATCGACGCCGAGGTCGAGCTCGACGACCGGCTCCACGGGCGCGGGCGACGGCGTCGCCTCGATGATCGGGCTCACCGACCCCGACAAGTCCAGCAAGGGAGCGGCCTCCAGCTCGAGCTCCGGCTCGGCGGCAACCGGGGGAGGCACGGGTGCGACGCGCGCCGGTGGAGGAGCGGGTGCGCGTGCGGGCGCGGGCGGCGGAGCGGCGGGTGGGGGCGGCTCGGGCGCGACGACGCGGGGGGCGGGAACGGGCACGGGGACGGACTCCCTGGCGCTCGGCGGCGGCTCGAAGCCGATTTCCTCCATGCCGAGCTCGAGCGCGCCCCCCGAGGGCGGGGTCCCGACCACGGTGGCCAGCCGCTGCTTGTCCTGGATGAGGGTCGCGAGGCGGGAATCGATGTCGCGCCGGCCGGGGTCGATCCTCTGGACCTTCTTGAGGATGGAGATGGCCTTGGCCGCGAAGCCGTCCTTGGCGAACTCGTCCGCGAGGGGAAGGAGGATGGTGACCGCCTCCTTGTTCTTGCCCGCGGACACGAGGACGTCCGCGAGCTGCAGCCGCAGCCGCGGATCGTTGCGCTGGGTCTGGAGCTGCTCGCGGATGACCTCGATGGCCCGGGTGTAGTTCTTCTTGGCGATGAGGGCGCCGACGTCCTCGCCTTTGCCCTGCCCGCTGAAGCGCCCCAACACCATCTGTGGTCAGACCTCCTCGCGCCCGGGCGCGTCGCGCCAATCAGGCGAGATTACGGTCCCGGGTCACCGCTGTCAAAAAGAGGCGGGACGACCGTAGCGGCGCAGCACGTCGACCACGCGGCCTATGGGCAGGGCCTCGGCGGTGCCGAGTGCGCTGGTCACGGGCGTGGCGCGCAGGAGCGAGTTGTAGACGGCCTCCTCGGTGGCTTCGAGCGCGGCCTGGAACAGGGGCGAGGTGGCCTCGGAGAGGAGGAGGGCGCGTCCGCGGGCCGGGGTGGAGAAGGCGATCGCGTAATCCCCGCTGCCGTGCTCGTACGAGGATCCCGTCCGGGCCAGTCCAAAGATGGCGCGCGCGGCCAGGCGCTCGAGGTCGCGCGCCGAGAGGGGGGCGTCGGTGGCGACCACGATCATGCAGGATCCACCGGCGAGGTTGGGGGTCCCTCCTCTTGCCTCCGCGACGACGGGACCGAAGGCGTAGCGGCCGAGGGCGCGCCCCACCGGCGCTCCGTCCATCGTCAGCACGCCGCCAAAGTTCGTCTGCACGAGGACGCCCAGCGTATGCGCGCCGTAGGGCGCGGGCAGGACGCGCGAGGCCGTCCCGATGCCGCCCTTCCATCCGAAACACCGCGTACCGGTGCCCGCGCCCACCGAGCCCTCGGCCACCGGCCCCTCGGTGGCGGCACGGATGGCGGCGCGCACGTCGTTGGGCCGGACTCGTAGCGCGCGGATATCGCTGAGCCCGCCGTCGTTGGTCTCGCCCACGACGGCGTTGACGCTACGCACGTCCTCGTTGCCGTTCCAGGAGAGCACCTCCGCCACCACGCCCTCGACGGCCGCGCCGACCCCCAGCGTGTTGGTGAGCACGATGGGCGTCTCGATGGTGCCGAGCTCGTGGACCTGCGTCGCCCCCGCGAGCTTGCCGAAGGCGTTGCCGACGAAGACGCCGCCCGCGACCTTGTCGCGGAAGACGTTGCCGGGGTGAGGGAGGATGGCGGTCACGCCCGTGCGGATGCGGTCGCCCTCGACGATCGTGAGGTGGCCGACACGGACCCCGGCGACGTCGGTGATCGCGTCGAGGGCGCCGGGCGGAAAGACGCCCGGGGCCAGGCCGATGTCACGGGCCCGGGGGCGGCCCTCCGGCCCGGCGGCGGTGATCACGGGCAGTGTGGTCACCGTGGCCACCGCGAAGCTGACGGCGGCCGCGGCTCCGACCAGCGTGCGTGTCATGGCCGACCTCCTTCCGGCTAGAGCCCGAGGCGGCGCCGCACCGCGGCCGTGATCCGCTGGCGGACCGCCCCGTAGCCCTTCCAGGGATCCGCCTTCAACGACTCGAGCCGCGCGCGGATGTTGCCCACGTGGAACTGGTCCGCCTTGACCCCGCGCTGGAGCTCCTCCCAGGTGATGGGAGCGGACACGGGCGCACCCGGCCGCGCCCGCGTCGAGTAGGCCGCGACCGAGGTGTTGCCGCGGTTGTTGCGCAGGTAGTCGATCAGGATCCGGCCCCGCCGCTGCGCCTTGGGCATGGACGTCGTGTAGGCGCCGGGCTTCTCGCGCTCCATCTCCTCGGAGATCGCGCGCGAGAAGGAGAACGACTCGTCCCAGGTCGAAGCGGGTCGCAAGGGCACCACGACGTGCAAGCCCTTTCCGCCCGTCGTCTTGACGAAGGACTCGAAAGAGAGCGCGCGCAGCCGCTCGCGCAAGGCCTGCGCGGCCACGGTGACGCGGTCCCAGCCCACGGAAGGATCGGGGTCGAGGTCGAAGACGACCCGGTCCGGCCCCTCGATGTCGTCGGCGAGGGCGTTCCAGGTGTGGATCTCCAGGATTCCCATCTGCACGAGCGAGACGAGACCCTGCAGGTCGTCCACCACGAGGTACTCGCCGACCTTCGTCTTTTCCTGGATCTTCACGCGGCGCAGCGCCTCCGGCGCCCACACGCCGCTGTGCTTCATGTAGAAGCAGCCCTTCTCCGCGCCCTCGGGGCAGCGCACGAGCGTGAGCGGCCGTCCCTTCACGTGCGGGAGGATCCAGTCCGCGATCGTCTCGTACAGGCGCGCGAGGTCCCGCTTCGTGATCCCTTGCGGCGGATAGAGCACGCGGCCGGCGTGGGTCAGCCGCACGCCGGCCACGACCTCCTCGCCGCCCGTCTTCGGCCCACGCTTCGCGCTCAGCTCTTGCCCCTCGCGTGACCGTGCGCGCGCGGGCCGCTTGGCCGGCAGGGCCGCCACCTCCGGCCCGTCCGCCTCCGGCGCGTCCGCCACGTCTTCCACGGGCCGCGGCCGCTCGTGTGTCACGTCCTTCGGGTTCTTGTCCTCGCGCAGGCCCTGGAACGACGGGTGGCGGAGCCGTCCGTCCGACGTCCACTCCGTGAAGGCCACCTCCGCCACGAGCTCCGGCCGCACCCAATGCGCGCGGGTGACGCCCGGAATCCGCGCCTGCTTGAAGGGCGAGGTCGGCTGCGCGCGCGCGGTCAGCTTCTTGCGCAGGTCGTCGAGGACCTTGGAGGTGAAGCCGGTGCCCACCTTCCCCGCGAACTCCAGATCGCCGCCGGCGTCGTAGACGCCCAGGAGCAAAGCGCCCAGGCCGACGCGCGAGCCTTCCGGGTCGGTGTAGCCGCCGATGACGAATTCCTGGCGGTGCAGGCACTTCACCTTGAGCCAGGAGCGCGATCGGCCCGGCTCGTACCGCGCATCGCGGCGCTTCGACACGATGCCTTCCACTCCCAGCGTGCAGGCCTGCTTGAAGAACTCCGCGCCCGATCCGGCCACGTGATCGCTGTAGCGCAGGGGAGAGCCCGGCCGCGGCGTCCCGAGCACGTCCCGAAGCATCGTCTTGCGCTCCTCGAGCGGCGCCCCGGCGAGGGAGAGGCCCTCGAGGTGGATGAGGTCGAACAGGAAGTAGGCGAGCGGGCTCGGACCCTGGTCGGGGCCGGCGAGCGCGTTCTGCAGGGCCTGGAAGCTGGTCATCCCGCTCGGCAGCACCACCGCGACCTCGCCGTCGAGGAGCGCGGCTTTCGCCGGCAGCTCTTCGACCGCCGCGGCCACGGTGGGGAAGTGCGCGGTCCAATCCTTCCCGTTGCGGCTGAGGAGCCGTACGCGTCCGTCCTGGAGGCGGGCGAGGATCCGGTAGCCGTCGAACTTCATCTCGTGCAGCCACTCCGCGCCCTTCGGTGGCTCGTCGACGAGGGTGGCGAGCTGGGCCGCGATCCTGGCCGGCAGCGGTGCCCTCCGCGCGCCGGGCACGGCGGCGGCGGCCGCGGCCAGATCGCGGCGCGGCGTCGCGGGCGGGCGTGCCGGCGCGGGCACCGTCGTCTTCGCTTTCGTTCTCGCGACGCGGGCGGCGCGGGGCGACCGCGCCCGTGCCTCCGCCGCCATACCGCGGTTCGAGTTCCAGACGCGGTCGCGGTCGGCCGCGATCTGCTCGAGCGTACGCCCGGTGGCCACGCTCTCCGGGCGGTCCTCGGTGATGCTGTATACCTTCGACGAGCGCACCCGGTCGTCGCGCTCCTTGATCAGGAGCCAGGTCCTGCCCTCCTCCCGGGGATCGCGCCCCTTGATCCGGACCAGCGTCCACTTGCCCTCGAGCTTCTCGCCGTCCAGGCGGAACTTGAGCGCGCCCTTCCGAAGGCCCTGATGCGGATCCTCCAGGGGCTCCCACGTCCCGCGGTCCCAGAGCAGGACGGTGCCCCCGCCGTACTGGCCCTCCGGGATGATCCCCTCGAAGTCGCCGTAGTCGATGGGATGGTCCTCGGTCATCATGGCCAGCCGCTTGTCCGCGGGATCGAGGCTGGGCCCTTTGGGGACCGCCCAGCTCTTGAGGACCCCTTCCATCTCGAGGCGGAAGTCGTAATGGAGCCGCGAGGCCGCGTGCTTCTGGATCACGAAGGACCGCCCCTCACGTTTGGACTCCTCACCCTTCGGTTCGGGCGTGATCGCGAAGTCCCGCTTGCGGTGATACTCGCGCAGTCCCATCGAGGCCTCCTCTGATGATGGTAGCGCGGCGTCTTGACATCTGCCGCGGCCCGACCCTACGCTGCGTTTCTTCCAGGAGGCCCGCGTGCTCGATTGGTTCGGGGGAGAGGCGACCGTCCCCGAGCTCATCCAGCGCAAGAAGTACGGCAAGGCGGAGCGGCTGCTGCGGAAGGAGTTCGAGGCCGGCCGGCGCGATGCCGAGCTCCGGTTGCAGCTCGCCGACGTGATCGCGCTGGCCGGACGAGGCGGAGAAGCCGTCCCGATCTACATCGGGCTCGCCGACGAGCTCGCGCGCAGCGGCCACGCGCCGAAGGCGATTGCCGTCCTCAAGAAGCTCGAGCGCATCGTGCCCGGCCGGGGCGACGTGGCCGACCGGATGGCCGCGCTCATCGGCGACCACGGCGCGGGTGCGGCCACCGAGGTGCCCCCGGTCCCGGAGTTGGCGCCGGACGCGGCCGCCGCCACCGATACCGCGCCCGCCGCACCGGCCGCAATCGATCCGGCCTTCTCCAGCCCGCTGTTCGGAGACTTCTCGCGAGAGGACCTGCGGGCGGTGATCCGCGGCCTCCGCTTCCTGACCTTCGAGCCCGGCGACATCATCGTCGGCGACGCCGAGCCCGGCGACAGCCTGTTCGTGATCAGCAGCGGCCGCGTCAAGGCGTTCGTGAAGGGGGCGGAGGGCCGCTATCGCGAGGCGCGCGAGATGGGGGAGGGGGACTTCTTCGGCGAGATCGCGCTCCTCCACGGCAAGCCGCGCACGGCCACGGTCACGGCGGCGGAGAGCTGCGAGCTGCTCGAGCTCGAGCGCGAGATGGTGGAGTCGCTGGCCGCGACGCGTCCGCACGTGCGCGAAGTGCTGCACTCATTCTGCAACGCGAGGAACGTGTCCGAGTCACCGAACGTCGAGTCTCGCTCCTAGCTCTGCGTCTTCGAGTTGCGCATCGGTCGGGCCGTGCGGTCCGAGACCTCGCTCGAGATGAACTCGTCGCGGCGGCCGCCCGCGTCTCGTGGCGTGCTCTCCGGGCCCTGGCCCGAGCCCGTGCGATCGTCCCGGTCCGTGTCCGTCGGACGCTCGCCGATGCTCTCTACGCTGGCTTCCTGGGACACGTGTGACGCGGGCGGCGCCGGCGCCGTGCGACCCGCCCGCTCGTCTTTGGCCTCGTGCGTTCGATCTGCCATGGCGTGTGCCTCCGGCCGGACCCCTGCAACCGCCGTGCCGCTCACGTCTTGCGTCGGCGCGCCTTGAGCTCGTGGCGACGCTCGGCTTCTTCGATGGAGTGGGACTCGGTGGTTTCCGCCATCTCCTTGGCCCTCTTCGCCAGGAGCTGATAATGCTCCCGTAGGATTCGTAGCTCTTCGCTGTTCAGATCCTCGACGCTGATCAGTCGGTTGCTGGCGCCCTCCAGCGCGGCCACCAGCTCGTTGAGCTTGAGCTGGATGGCCAGGCCGTCCTTGTTCTGCGTCTGCTGGATCAGGAACACCATGAGGAACGTGACGATGGTCGTCCCGGTGTTGATCACCAGCTGCCAGGTGTTCGAGAAGTGGAACAGGGGGCCCGTGATCGCCCAGACCAGGATGATCCCGAGCGCGACTGTGAAGGCAGGGACGCTCCCCGTGAACCACGTCGCGGCGGAGGCAAAGCGCTCGAAGACACGAGCGGGGGACTTGTCGTGATGAGCCATGGACCTCCTCGACTTTGGACCATCGTTACACGATGATGTCGCATGGACATGGAGGCACAGCGCTTTACGTGCTGGCCTGGGACTTGCAAAAGCCAGTCGCCGTGACGAAGGGGCTCCGGCTCGACGGCGTCCGGGTGTTGCTGGTCGAGGACGACGAGGACACGCGCGAAGTCCTCACGCTGGGCCTGGAGCTGCAGGGGGCGACGGTGCGGGCCGTGGGATCGGCAAAGGACGCGCTCCTGGCCGTGGACGGCTTCCTGCCCCACGTCATCCTCAGCGACATCGGGCTTCCTGACGAGGATGGGCTGTCCCTGATCCGGAAGCTGCGAAAGCTCCCCGCCTCGCGTGGCCGCATTCCCGCCGCCGCGGTCACGGCCTTCACCCTGAGCGACGACGGCCAGGAGCCGATCCGCGCCGGTTTCCAGCGGCATTTCCGCAAGCCCGTGGAGACGCGGACGCTGTTCGACGCCGTCGCCGAGCTGGCCGCCCTGGGGTTCGTCGAGCGTCGCGCGCGCGACCGAGAGGCGGCCCCCCCGATGGATCGTCGCGACAGCCTCGGCCGCTAGGACAATCCCGCGGCCCAGGGGGGGCGGAAAGGGACGGCGCGGCGCGCGAACAGCCGGAGGAATTCCTCGTCCGTCAGTCCGTCGGCACCGGACAGGTGGCGCTCGATCGCGGAGGCGAGGTCGAGCGGCTTCCGCGGGGCGGGGGGGCAGGGATTGCTCCACGCGAGCCTCAGATGCGAGGGCCGAGGGGTGTCCGACACGAACTCCGAGGTCTCGCCGCTCATCCGGCAGTACCGTAGCATCCGGCCCCGTCCTCGCAGGTCCACTCGAATCCACCGCTTGGCTTGGGCCGGCGCCTTGGGCGCGCGCCGTTCCCGCCCGCCCCGCCTTGGCATTGGTCTTGCTAAATGATGGCCAGACGCCAGGGGCACCGTGGGGTCCGACCCCGGTGAGGAGGTCAACGATGAGCAGCCAGACCCGGTCCGACGGCCGGCCGGTCCCCCGCTCCAGCGAGCTTGATGGCGCGCTCCGCGACGCCGTCGAGGACTTCGCCCGACACTCCCGCAAGAATTCCGAGGCGATCGAGGTGATCGTCCACGCTTTGAAAGCCGTGCACCAGGATCTGCAGGAAGAGAAGGAACGTTCGCAGATCCTCGAAGCGCGCGTCAGGAAGGCGGAGGACGGGCTCCTGGACCTGGCCCGGGTCGTGGACGCCTGGCGGCGCCAAGGGTGGGTTCAGTAACCTACCAGAGCTCTCCGAGCGAGTCGTACAACAGCTTCACCGACGACGTGATGATCGCCCAGGCGGCCAGGACGGCGCTCGGCTCGCGGGCCCCGGCCAGGGTGAGGCCCAGGACGGCCGCCGCCGAGAGAGCCAGCATCGTCCGCGTCACGGAGTCGGCGCGCAGCACCTTCAGCGACGGCCACGGCGTCAGGTCGGCCACGTACCCCAGGAGGAGAACGGCGCTCCACGCCACTGCCCACGAATCCACGAAGATCCGGATCTGTTCGCTCCCCACTCACTCCTCCGCCGGTCGTCGCCGCCGGAGCGGCGGCATACCCTACCACAGGTTGCGCCTCGTCCCCACCATCGGTGCCTGCCGCGCGGCGTAGTGCGCTTTTGACTAGTATTGAAATGATGATGACGAAGAGAGCGCCCGGTCTGGTGCGGGCCATCGGTGGCGTGGGCGCGACGGTGGCCCGGCATGCGGGCGGGATGGGCATCCTGGCCTGGCGCACGCTGGCCGCCCTCGTCCGGGGACAGGTTTCGCTGCGCGACTTCACCGGACAGCTCTTCGCGATGGGGGTCCAGAGCCTGCCCCTCGTCCTCGTGACGTCGGTCCTTTCCGGCATCGTCACGTCACAGCAGGGCGGCTACCAGTTCACCGGCTCGATTCCGCTCTACGTGCTCGGCAGCGTCGTGACCTCGAGCGTCGTCCTCGAGCTTGGTCCGGTCCTGACCGCCGTCGTCGTGATCGGCCGCGTCGGGGCCCGCATCACGGCCGAGCTCGGCACCATGCAGGTCTCGGAGCAGATCGACGCGCTGTACTCGCTGGGACGCGATCCGGTGAAGGTGCTGGCCGCGCCACGCATCCTCGCCGGGATGCCGGCCATGGTCCTCCTCGTCGGGATCTCCAACCTCGTCGGGGTGCTGGCGGGAATGCTGGCCGCCCGCCTGACCGTCGGCCTCGGCCATGCGACGTTCTTCTACGGTGCGCGCCTCTTCTGGCACAGCTACGACTTCTTCTACTCCGAGATGAAGGCCTGGGCCTTCGGCCTGCTCATCCCGCTCATCTCCGTCCACATGGGACTCCTGACCCGGGGGGGCGCGGAAGGCGTGGGCCGGTCCACCACCGCCTCCGTGGTCTTCATGATCATCGCCGTGCTGGTGTGCGATGCGCTCTTCCCGCCGCTCTTCTTGAACTAGGAATGATCGAATACCGCGACGTCTACAAGGCGTTCGACGTGCCCGTGCTCTCCGGGGTCAGCTTCACCGTGGAAACGGGCGAGACCCTGGCCATCCTCGGACCGTCCGGCACGGGCAAGAGCGTCCTCCTGAAAACGACGATCGGCCTCATCGTACCCGACGCGGGCGACGTCTTCATCGACGGGCAGTCCGTGTTCGCCGCGGACGCCAATCAGCTCCAGACCCTCCGCCGGAAGGCCGGCTACGTGTTCCAGAACGCCGCCCTCTTCGATTCCATGAACGTGTTCGAGAACGTGGCCTACGGATTGCCGGAGGGGGCGCTCAAGAAGCTGGGCCGCCGCGAGGTGACGCGCCGGGTCGCGCGCTCGCTGGAAGAGGTCAACCTCGATCCTTCCGTCGTGCTCACCAAGCTGCCCGCGGAGCTCTCGGGCGGCATGCGCAAGCGCGTCGGCCTGGCTCGCGCCATCGTGGGCGAGCCCCAGATCCTGCTCTACGACGAGCCGGTGACCGGCCTCGATCCCGTCAACGCGGTGGCGGTGGACCGGCTGATCACGGACATCGCGGAACGCACGCACGTCACGTCGATCGTGGTGACCCACGACGTCGAGGGGGCGCTCTCCATCTCCGACCGCGTGTCCCTGCTCGAGGGGGGCAAGCTGCGCTTCCTCGGCACTCCGGACGAGTTCCGCCGCAGCGCCGACCCCCTGGTGCGTGCCTTCGCCGACCGGCAGGCGGCGGTGGAAGCGGCGCTGGCCGGCTCCGCTCGGTCCAGTCGCATGGCCGATGCCAAGACGCCCGTCCTCCCGTGAGCCCGATGTCCTTCGACGTGCAACCTGGAGGCACTCCCGATGGCCGAACCTGACGACCGGCCCGAGCGGCAAGAAGACGAGGAGGAGCCGCCCGTCGCGCCACCTTCGCACGGCGCAGACCAGGCGGTGTGGGTGGGCTTCTTCCTGGTGGTCGGGATCATCGCGATCTTCGCCGCCCTCTTCATCCTGACCGACGCCGCGCTCTTCCGCGGGCGCTACATCGTGAGCACCGTCGTCACTGATGCGGGCGGCATCCGCCGCGGCGACCCCGTGCAGATGCGCGGCGTCAATATCGGGCGCGTGCAGCGGTTCAGGATCGCGAAGGACAACGTGGAGATCCGGCTGGAGCTGGAAGGCGAGTACGACGTGCCCAAGGACTCCCACGTCGAGCTCAAGTCCGGAGGCCTGCTCGGAGGCACGGTCGCCGACATCGTCCCCGGCGACTCCACGGAGTACCTCCGCAACGGCGACCGCATCGACGGGCGCACGGTGCCCGGCCTGTTCGACGCCGCCAACCGCGTGGCCGGCCAGGTCGAGAAGGTGATGGGCCAGGTCGACAAGCTCATGACCGACGCCACGGTGCGGAACTTCTCGGCCACGGCGGAGAACGCGCAGGTGGCCAGCCGGGACATGCGGAAGCTCATCCTGGACGTCTCGACGGCGGTGGGGGAGCAGCGCAAGACGCTCTCGACGCTGGAAGGCAGCCTCCAGCGCTCGGCGGGCGGCCTGGAAAAGGTCGCGAACGGGCCCGAGCTGGACCGCGCCATGAAGCGCCTCGATACGCTCGGGGAGCGCATGGACACGGTGACGGCGTCCCTCCAACGCTCCGCCCAGTCCGTGGAGACGATGAGCTCGCGCGCGGCGAAGGGCGAGGGCAGCCTCGGCAAGCTGATGACGGACGACGAGCTCTACCGGCGGCTCAACGAGGCCGTGAACAACATGAACCAGGCGACGCAGAGCATGAACCGCCTGGCCGAGGACATCCAGAAGAACCCGAGGAAGTACATCAACCTGAAGGTGTTCTGAGTCTTCCGTAGCGCGGCCAGACCGGCCGCAACCGAAGACGGAATCCCCGGCGGTTCGCCGCCTTTCCGCGGTTCACCTCTGCCGCCATTCGCGAGGGCGTTGCAGAGCGAATGCGTATTACGGAGCCGAAGCGTTAAAGAGCAGACTGCGGCCGCCTCTACCACCGAGAAGAGTGAATCGGTCGTGAGAACCCTCGGGTCGGTAGCACATCACAAGATTCTGCACAGGCCCATAGGAGGCCACCTGCCTGCCGCTCCCGAGGTCATGTACAGCAACCCAACGCACCGAAGGCTGTTTGTCTTGGACCTCATAGATGGCGGCGAGGCGCGGGCCCGATATCTTCAGCGCCACGAGGCCCGCACCCTTCTCCGGCGAAACAAGGTGGATCGTCCGGCTGATCTCGGCAGACGGCGTGATCGCGTATGCAGGACCGCTCTCGGGCGCGAAGTAGACGTGGCCATCTGTCGCGGGCTCAGCGAAGCTCAAACCGTCCGTGGTGAGCCATGTCGAGCTGCTGAGCGCCGTGGGGGGCACCACGTCCCGTAAAGACTCGCCGTTCGCGGCCATGACAGCTACCCGAGGTTGTGCCGACCGCGCCCCGTGACCCGATCGGTAGCCCAGGAGAAGGATGTCGCCAGAATCAAAGACAGCGAATCGCTGCGCGACGATCTGACTGGGGTCCAATTCGACTTTCGACCTGAGCTGGCCGCCGTCGTCGAACGACGCGAGGTACTGACGTGTGCCGGCTTCCGCTCGGACATCCGCCAGGACAGTCAGCTGGCCTTGGGTGTCGAGCGCCATCGCATTGATGGTGACGTCAGACGAGTCCGCCACACAGAGAGTCGATGGCAGGCTGAACGTGGTCGGCGACTTTCCGTCAGCCGATACCCGAACGACGATGGCGGGGGCCTTGACGGTGCCTGGTAGCCCCGGGATGAAGAAAACGTTCCCCTCGGTGTCGCACCGAAACCCACCGACGAACAGCCTGAAGTTGTGGGTATTGAAGGGAGTCTCATCCGTGACTTGAAGCCTGGCCGACCTGACCGACGACGTCAGCGATTCCTCGCGGCCCAACTGCCCTGCCAGTGCGAGAGCTGGCACGAAACACAGCGCGTAGATACAGACGGATTGTTTCACTGAGCCCTCCTTGCGCATTCGTTAGGGCGGTTCGCCATCCTCAAAGCCTGTGGTGCATTCCGTGCGGTCGGCTGCCCTCGATCGGCGATCCTAACGCCACGTGGCACACGGGTTGGCACGGATTCTCTATTGGGTTCACAGCCCGCACAGAACGTGTTGGACGGCATAGTGGAATTGACCCGATTTCGTGGACACCCTGGGAGAGGCGTATATGGGTGTCCTCATGGCGAAGCGGAAGCGACGGGTGCCTGGGAGGGTGTACGAGGCAATAGGTCTGGCTCTCGGCGGCGCACGGTTGCCACAGCAGCACCACTACGGCTGGAACGAAGCGTCCTAGAATTCTCATCGAGTTCCCTCTTATCTCCCAACCGAACCGGCTGCACGTACACGGCGCGGCGGCCATCGAGTGCCGAGGAGATCGACTTAATCTGAGGTTGGTCTTTGTCCATCACTTGAGAAGACTTGCGAAAAGAGAGACACACTCATCCAATTCTGGCCGACTGGACGTGCCAAGTTGTGATCACACTCGGCCGTTTTTAGGCCTTTGTGTCAAGTTGGGACCCTGAGCCAATCCTGTCGAGAGGCATTTTCGACGTCCGATTATCCATCGATCGCCCAAAGCTCACTTAGCCAACCCGCGGCGTTGTGGCGCCGCCTTCTCGCCGTACGGCCGTCTTTCCTCATCGGTGGTCGCGTCTTTAGCGGGCGCTCCCGAACCACTTCGACGGGCGGTCGCGGCCCCCTCCTGAAATCCCTTATCGCTCGTCGCCGCTGTGCGGCGCCGAGCTCCCCGGTCGGTTCGAGGAGGCGGCGCCTAAGCGGTCCGCGCCGCGAACCAGCTGACGATTCTCGCAAGCACTTCCTCGCGGCCGATGTCGTTGAGCATCTCGTGGAAGAAGCCGTCCCACCACACGAACTCGACGACTTCGGGGGCCGCCTGCGCGAACTGCCGGGCGGCCTCCGCGTCGACCAGCCGATCGTCGCCGGAGGCCATGAGCAGGGTGGGGACGCGTAGCCGCGCCGCGCTTGCCCGCACTTCGCGCTGGGCCCGCCCGATGGCCCGCAGCCATCCCGGGGACGCGGCGTGGCTCACGAGCGGATCGCGCGCGTAGGCCTCGCCTACGGCCGGATCGCGCGAGAGCACGCGCACGTCGATGTGCTTGGGCATCGGGACGCGGGGGGCGACCCGGAGCATCACGTGGGCCAGGGCCCGGATGAATGCGGACGGACGCGAGGAGGGGTGGACGGCCAGGAACGGGGACGTGACCACGAGGCCGTCGAGCAGGCCGGGATCCTCGAGGGCCAGCTTCAACGCGATGAGCCCTCCCTGCGAATGACCCAGGATGAACAACGGGCGCGCCGGCGGACGTAGTCCTCGATACGGTCGACGTGCACGCGTCCGCCTTCGCTCTTGCCGTGCCCCCGGTAATCGACGGCATGCACGGCGAAGCCGGCGTCGGCCAGGGCGGCGGCGGTGGCCGCGTATCGCTCGGAGTGCTCGGCCAGGCCGTGCACGATGAGAATGGCCGCGCGCGGCGTCCGCGGCCGCCACGACTGACCAAAGAGGGCCGGACCTCCAGGTGCGCGCACCGCCCATTCGCTCCGAACGAGATCGGCGGCCATCGCGCGCCGTAGTGTAGATCGGTCCACTTCCTCAGGGATTCGCTGGCCTGCGGCCTCCATCTGTGGACGCCTGTCCGCCAAGTGGCCGCGATCGACTCTCCGAGTGAGGACTCGTTCCAGAACCAGTTCCGTTTATTCGCATCCGCCGCTTGCCCGGCCCGTAGAACAGATCGGCCTCATGTCCGTTGTGGGCCCGACACCGCAACTCGATGTTGTCCGCCGTCGCCTTACCACCGGCCCCAAATGGAATGACATGGTGGAACTCCAGGAAGCGCCGCTCGTCGCACCGGCGACCGTCGGGAGCGACGAAGCCGCACCGGCGCTCGTCGCGCGTTTCGACGAAGCGTTTCACCTCCGCCACGATGTGGCGCGAGTCCGCCGACTGGCCGCGGCTCCGGCGCGGCCGCCCGGTGGCGGCGAACTTCTTCCTCGAGAGATCGGCGACGAGAAGGGTCAGCGCCCGGTCGAAGACCTGGGCGAGGTCACCGCTGGGAATGGCGTGCCCAAGCAGGTCCTGCGCGAGACGCAGCTTCTCACGCATCTCCGCGCTGGCCGTGAAGCGGATCTCGTACCGCTCGGGGGCGAGCGGGCGGACCACCGGCCGCGGAGCCGCCGGCACCGGTAGAACGGGCGGTGCCTTGGCACCAGCGGCGGCCGGAGGCGCCGCCGCGAGCGGCTCGCCACGCACGACAGGAGGACAGGTATTCGGCGCGGGCGCGACCGCCGGCGCCACCTCTACCGCGGACGCCACCGGCCGGCTCGGGACCTTGCGCACGCGCGCGGGCACGTCGGGTTGCGGGAAGCGGCGCGCCAGCAGCTCCTCGACCGCCCGCTTTCCCTTGCCCGAGGCCGCGGCCAGGAGCTCCTCGTGGCTCTCAGGCGTCAGGCGGGGCGCGAGGAGACGCACGGTGGTGGGGCTCAGCGCGCCGCTCTCGAGCCTCTCGATGATGACGGGATAGTCTCGGGCCGCGCGCGCTGTCTTGATCCGGTTGTAGACGGCATCCTCGGAGAGATGGAGCACGGCCATGCAGTACTTGAACAGGGAGGAGTATCCCGGGCCCTCGAAGAGGCGGCGCGCGTCGAACTCTGCGAGATGCACGATCAGGGCCGCCGTGGCCTCGCGCTCGCAGCGGGCGAGGCGGCTGAGCTCGGCGGTGAGCTCGTCGTTGCTGAGGTGCGACGCATGCGTGATCTTCATGGGCTGTTGATATCACGGAGACGTGCCAACTAAGGACCGAATGGAAGGTGACTATCAATGTGTTGGTGTCGAACTCGCTCCGGAACCAGTTGAATCACGTTCAGAGACTCATTGTGATTCTGGGAAGTGGCAACGACAACTCAAGTCGCCGTAAACCTCCTCGGTGACCCGGCCTCGCCGCAACGCCACATCCGACCCGCCTGACGTGGCCGACTCCATTCCTCCGACCGCGGCCGTGACGACGGGGTCTCCACGATGGCCGCGACAGCCGCGACGTTGACGCCTGCGCGCCGCGGCCGTAGTGTTCGCGGCCATGACGCCGAGGCACGCGCGCGAGACCGGCGTCGCCCTCGCGCTCTACGCGGTGCTCGTCTTCCTCAGCTTCCTGCCGCAATCGCTGCGGCCGCGCGACACCATCGCGTATGTCGGCGATTCGCTGGAGAGCGTGTACATCGTCGCCTGGAACGTGCACCAGTTCTTCCGTTCGCCCGCGCACCTCTTCGACGCCAACGTCCTCTTCCCGCACGCGCGCGCGCTGGCCTTCACCGACCATCGGCTGCTCCCCTCGCTCGCCGTCGCGCCCGTGCAGTGGGCGACGGGGGACCCCGTCCTGGCCACGAACGTGGCCCTGGGTCTGGTCTCCCTCCTCGCGGCCATGGGCGGGCGACGGCTGGCCATGGTGCTGGGGCTGCCGCCGGTGGCGGCCTGGGCCGCGGGCGCCCTCTACGCGTTCCACACGTATCAAGTGAACGAGGGGCCCCGGCTCAACATCGTGGCGCACGGCTTCGTGGCCTTCGCCCTGGCCGAGCTGGTCCTCTACCTCGAGACGGGCCAGCGAAGGCGCGCCTGGCGCACCGCCGGCTTCATGCTGCTCCAGGGCCTGAGCTCGAACTATCACCTTCTCTATGGCGCGCTCGTGATCGCGCTCGTCGTGCTGGGCGCGCTGGCCCTGCGCCCGCGCGTCGTGGCCCCGCGCCTTCCCGTGCTCGGGGCGGCCGCGCTGGCCGCAGCCCTGCTCTTCGCGCCCATCGCCGCCCCCTACCTCCGCACTGCGCGCGAGCAGGGCTACGTGCGCGAGCTGGGACCGGGCATCGGCCTCGAGCACTACCTTTCGACGTCGCCGACCAACCTCTTCTATGGCGCGATGGGGACGGAGGTGCGCCTGCAGCAACGGGGTCCGCACTTCGTCGGGTTCCTCTCCCTGGGACTCGCGCTGTTGGCGCTGGCGGAGTGGGCGCTTCGTCGTCGCCATCACGCCGAAGACGGCGCCGTCCCGCCTTCGATCTGGGTGCCGGCCGCGGGCGCGTTGGCCCTCGTGCTGGTGCTGCTCTCCCTGGGCCCCGACGTGACGGCGTGGGGCCATCGCCTGGGGCCTGGTCCCTATCGGCTCCTCTACCGATGGGTGCCGGGCTTCCAGCTCGTGCGCATTCCGGAGCGCCTGGGACTCCTGGCCATGCTGTTCGTCGGCCTGCTCGCGGGACGCGGGCTGTGCCTCCTGGAGACGCGGGGCGCCCGTGTGGGCGCCGTGCTCCTGGCCGCGCTCATCCCCCTCGAGCACGTCGGCCCCCTGGCCGTCAGTGAGCGCGTTCCCGTCGGGAGGCGGGTTCCCGAGTACGTGGGCTGGCTGGCCGCCAACCCGGCGCACGCGATCGCCGAGGTGCCGATCCACGGCGAGGGGCTCGTGCGCGAGGAGACGGAGGAGATGTATTTCTCCGCCTATCATTTCAAGCCGATCATCCACGGCTACACCGCCTACCCGCCGCTGCTGAGCCGGCTGCTGCGGCGCGTGGCCGCCGAGTTCCCCTCGGAGACCGCGCTCCAGACCTTCACGCGTCTGGGGATCGACACCGTCGTCGTGCATCATGGGCGGTCCGTGGGCGGCGACCTCGCCCGGCGCCTGCGGGATACCGGCCAGCGCAGTCCCGAGCCCTTCCGCCGGCTTCTCCGGCTGGCGGATCTTGATCTCGAGAGTCGCCTTCCGGGCGCGGTCGCCACCCGCCGTATCGAGCGGCTCGCGCGCTTCGAGGGTGCCCCGGCCCACCTCTACGAGAGCGCGGCGGACGAGATCTACCGCGTGCTTCCGGCCGCGGCCCACGCGCCCGCGCCCTTCCCGCGCGGCCAGCGCCGGCTCGATCCCGCCTGGCACTACCGCACCAAGATCGGCGATCCCGCTCCGGCCGCGGACGGCGACCCCGCGACCTCGTGGCGCGTGCCGCGATTCCTGCTCGGCGACGAGTTCTTCGAGATCACGTTCGACCGTCCGCTGCGCGTGGCCGGGGTCGTCCTGCCCCTGCGGCGCGACAGCGCCTTCCCGACCCGCTTCCGCGTCGCGGGACGCGTTCCGGGCCGCGGCTGGATGGAGCTGGCGCGCCTGGACGAGGCGCACGTGCTGCAGCTCGTGGACCGCCTCCGTGGGGACCTCGGGCGCGCGGCCCTCGGCTTCGACCTCGGCGGCCGGCCCCTGGAGGGGATCAGTCTCCTGGTGGACGAGGCGGGGACGAGCTTCGACGGCTGGTCGCTTCCGGAGGTGGAGGTGTGGACTCCGGAATGAGCGGGTGGATGGCGAGACGCGCGCTCCGGCCGTGCACGCGCCACGATCCCTCGAGCTGGTAGGGCAGCCAGGTGCGCTTGTACGGCTGGACGACCAGGCAGAGCGCGTGCGTGCCCGGCTCCAGCCGCCACCACGCCTCCTGGCCTTCCGGCACCGTTTCCGCGCGGCACACTCCGGGGGCCACGAAGACACCCACGTCGGCGGAGCCTTTCGAGACGCGGAAGCCCACGTCCGTATCGCGCCGGACCTCGGCGCAGGTGATCCAGGTCTCGCCCGGGCGCGGCATGCGGAGGAGTGAGAACGCCGTCTCGCCGTCGCTCGACTGCCGCGTGTAGTCCAGCGTCGCGGGGCATACCGTGCCCGCGAAGGGATCCGGCACCCGCCGCCGCGCGTCGTAGAGGAATCGATTGAAGGTGTCGTCGTCGATCCAGTACCAGAGCCAGGTATGGCCCAGGTGGCCGTCCGGCCGCAGGTGCTCGCGCAGCCAGCGGTACTGCTCGAAATCGCCGACGCCGGCGACGAGGTTGAGGTCGATGACGTTGCGGCCGGGCAGGATGTGGACGGGATCGACGCGCGCGGCGCCCCATTCGCGCGCGGCCAGCCAGTCGTCGATGCGCTCGCGGTTCTGGCCCCAGTCGATGTTGGAATCGGCGAGCAGCCGATAGGCCAGGCGTTTGGGCTGCACGGCTGCGTTCGTGAACGAGAGCGGGTTGCCCAGATAGGTGGCGTTCTCGGCCAGAGCCGTGACGACGACGGCCCCGGCCATCGCCGTCCAGAGTCGCCGCGGCGGGAGCGTGGCCACCCCGGCCGCCGCGATCACGTAGGCCAGGGGCAGGGCCATCAGCACGTAGCGATATCCCACCTGCACTCGGAACAGCACCGAGAAGTACACGAGGATGAAGGCGAGGTTCGCGGCCAGCAGCCGCAGGAGAGGATGGCGTCGAAGCTCGGGATGCCTCGCCGCGCGCGCGAGGCCCCAGACCTGGGCCGCGAGCAGAAGCACCGGCGTCTTCAGTGCCCATAGGACCGCGAAGTACCACCAGACGCCGCTTGGGTAGCGCCGGCCGAGGGCGACGACGTTCCAGTCGCGCCGGTCCGTGGCCAGGGTCGCGTCGAACATCGTCAGGAACGGGGCCGGCAACGGAACCCGCAGATTCGGAAGGGCAGACGCGGCGCGCAGGAAGGGAGCCGATCTCAGGGCAAGCGAACCGAGGGGCCGCCCCATTTCACGCAGCAGGTACGCGCCGGAGATCGCGGCCCAGGCACAGAGGAGGGTACCGGCGAGGAACAGGGCAAGGCGGCGTAGGGGCACGGCGCCGGTCTCGTGGCGCGCGACCAGCGGCAGGATGGCGAGGCCGGGCAGGAGGACGAACGCCGTGACCTTGGCCACGAGCGCGATTCCCAACGTGACGCCGAGCAGGGCGGCGTGGGCCGGCGAAGGTCGCTCCCAGAGCCGGTGGGCAGCCAGGATCGTGGCCAGCGTGGCGCACGCGAAGGGCACGTCCGAAGTGGCGAGGCTTGCATGCGCGGCCAGGTTCGGATCGAGGGCGGCGGCGGCCACGGCGAGCGCGCCGGAAAGGGGCCCGATCTCCCGGCCGGCGGCGTAGACGAGAAGAAGCAGCAAGGCCAGCCAGAGCGCGGACGGGGCGCGGGCAAAGAAGCGGAGGGCGCCGGCATCGGTCATACCGGCGGCGCGGGCCGCCTTTCGCGCGAGCACGGCCGGCACCATGATCGGGGTCTTGGAGTTCAGCCGCTCCTGGCTGGTGCGCTCGCTGACCCCGGTGTCGAGGAAGCGCTCGCTCCACGTCAGGTGGAACGCCTCGTCGTAGGTCCATCCCTCACGGGCCGCGGACCAGAGGGCGTGGCCGACGGCGCCGCTGGCGAGGGCCAGGGCCAGCACGTGCGCGGACCACGGGCGCACGGGGGTCAGCGCGCTCCGGTCCGGCGGCCCCGTGGCGGCACGCCGCGGATTCTACACACGCGGCGCGCGTCCCCGCGGCGCTCCTCTCCGTGACACACTGATAAGTAAGGTCGACCGGCCTTTCGAGGAGTCCCGCCATGCCTCCATCCCGTCTCGCCCTCCGATCGTTCGTGGTCGCGGCCGTCGCCGTGGGCCTGATGCTGGCGCCGTCGCCGGCGGACGCCCAGTACTTCGGCCAGAACAAGGTCCAGTACAAGGACTTCGACTTCCGGGTCATGAAGACGCGGCACTTCGACATCTACTACTACCCGGAGGAGGAGGCCGCCGTCGCGGACGCGTCGAAGATGGCGGAGCGCTGGTACACGCGCCTGAGCCGCGTGCTCAGTCATCAGTTCGGGCAGCGCCAGCCCATCATCCTGTACGCCAGCCATACCCATTTCGAGCAGACCAACGTCCTGTCCGGCTTCATCGGCGAGGGGACGGGAGGTGTCACCGAGCTGATGAAGCGCCGGGTCGTGCTGCCCATGGCGGGGCCGATCGCGGAGACCGACCACGTGCTGGGCCACGAGCTGGTGCACGCCTTCCAGTTCGACATGACGGGGGGCGCCGGTCCGCTCAGCAGCGGGAACGTGCCTTCCGCCGTCCAGCTTCCCCTCTGGTTCATCGAGGGCATGGCCGAGTACCTCTCGCTGGGCGCCGTCGATCCCCACACCGCGATGTGGATGCGTGACTCCGTCGAGCGCAACAAGATGCCGCGCGTCGATCAGCTCGACAGCCCCGAGTACTTCCCCTATCGCTTCGGCCAGGCGCTGTGGGCCTACGTGGCCGGGCGCTGGGGGGACGAGGTCTGCGCCCGCGCGCTGCGGGCGTCCGTGCGTGGCAACACGGATGCGCAGCGGATCCTGGAGGGCATCACCGGCCTGCCCTCCAAGGAGCTGTCCAAGCAGTGGCACGAGGCCTTGCAGGCCCAGTACCGGCCGCTCATCGAGGCCAAGCGGACGCCGCTCACCTACGGCCCGGCCGTGATCACGGAGAAGAACGCGGGCGAGCTCAACGTTGCGCCGGTGCTGAGCCCCGACGGCAACTCCCTGGCCTTCTTCTCGGAGAAGGACCTCTTCTCGATCGACCTCTACCTGGCCGACGCGCGCACGGGGCAGATCCGCCGCAAGCTCGTGAAGACGGCGACCGACCCGCATTTCCAGAGCCTGCAATTCATCAACTCCGCGGGCAGCTTCGACGCCAGCGGGCGGCGGTTCGTCTTCGGCGCGGTCGAGGCGGGCAAGGCGGCCCTCAACGTGCGCGACGCCAGCGGCGGGCACGTCCACGACTACAAGATCCCGGAGGTGGACGAGATCTTCGATCCCAGCTTCTCGCCCGACGGCCGGCAGGTGGTGTTCTCCGCCCAGACGGGCGGGGTGACCGACCTGTTCGTCTACGACCTCGAGGCGAGCCGGCTCCGCCGCCTCACCCATGACGCGTACGCGGACCTGCAGCCGTCGTGGTCACCGGACGGACGGAGCATCGTGTTCTCGACCGACCGCTTCTCGACCAACCTCGAGACCCTCGGCGCCGGCAACTACCGCCTGGGCCTCATCGATCCCGACGGCTCCGGGATCCGTCCGCTGCCCAGCTTCGAGGACGTGAAGAACATCAACCCCAAGTGGTCGGCGGACGGGGCCAGCGTCTTCTTCATCTCCGACCGCAACGGGATCAGCAACGTCTACCGGCTCGACGTGGCCAGCGGGCAGGCCTCGCAGGTCACGGACCTCCTCACCGGCGCCAGCGGGATCACCGCGCTCAGCCCGGCCCTCTCCGTCGCGCGCGATCGTCTCGTCTACAGCGTCTACGAGAAGGGCCAGAACCGGATCTACGCGATCGAGGGAGCGCGCATGGCGGGGACGGCCCTGAGCGACGCCAGCGATCGCGCCCGCGCGGCCATGCTGCCGCCGCGCGAGCGGCCGGGGGCTGAGGTGGCGGCTCTTCACCGCGAGCCGACCTTCGGCCTGCCCGCGAACCAGAAGGTCGAGACGGAGGCCTACAAGCCAAAGCTCTCGCTCGACTACGTGGGCCAGACCTCGATAGGCGTCGGGACCGGCCCCACGGGAACCTTCGTGGGCGGCGGCGTATCGTTCCAGTTCAGCGACATCCTGGGCGAGCACAACGTGGGCGCCGTGCTGCAGGTGAACGGCCGCTTCGAGGACTTCGGCGGCATCATCGGCTACGAGAACCGGAAGCATCGATGGTCCTGGGGCGCGCAGATCGACCAGATCCCCTACGTGACCGGGTCCTTCTCCACCGGGCAGGACCCGAGCGGCGCCATCATCGAACAGTCCGAGCTGTTCCGGGAGACGGACCGCGCGCTGCAGACCTACATCGCCTATCCCTTCAGCCGCGCGTCGCGCTTCGAGCTGGGGGCGGCGGCGCGCCACATCTCGTTCGGCCGCGAGATCGAGACCCTGGCCTTCGACCCCTTCAGCGGCCAGCTCCTCGCGCAGGACCGGCAGAAGGAGCCCGCTCCCTCCGGCATCGGGTTCGGGGAGGGAAGTGCCGCGCTCGTGTACGACACCGCGCTCTTCGGGCCGACCAGCCCCATCCTGGGCCAGCGCTACCGGTTCGAGGTGTTGCCGACCTTCGGCGGCCTGAAGTACACGGGCGTCCTGGCCGACTATCGCCGGTACGTCATGCCCGTCCGGCCCATCACCCTGGCCGGACGGGTGATCCATTACGCGCGCTATGGCAGCGGCGGCGAGGACAACCGCATCACGCCGCTCTTCATCGGCTATCCGAACCTGGTGCGCGGCTACGACGTCAACTCCTTCAGCGCGAGCGAGTGCGGCAGCAACGCGACCACCTGCCCCGTCTTCGATCAGCTCGTGGGAAGCCGCATCGGGGTGGCGAATCTGGAGCTGCGCCTCCCTTTGCTGGGACTCTTCAATCGGCGCAACCTCTACGGTCCGATCCCCATCGAGCTGATCGGCTTCTCGGATTGGGGCGTGGCCTGGACGGCGAGCGAGAAAGCGAAGTTCCTGGCCCGCGCAGGCACCCGCCGCATCGTGAAGAGCTATGGCGGGGGCGCGCGCATCAACGTCCTCGGATTCGCGGTGGTCGAGATCGACTACGTGAGGCCGGTGGACCGGCCCCAGAAGGGCTGGACCTGGGTGTTCAATTTCAGCCCCGGCTTCTGATACCTTTGAACCGGTCCCTCGGGCCGCGCGGTAGAGAGCGGAGGAACAGGCCATGATCCGGACGTGCGCAAGCTGCGGCACCAGGAACCGCATTCCCCCCGAGCACCTGGCCGACACCGGCCGCTGCGGCTCGTGCAAGGCCCCCCTGCCGCCGGTCAGCGAGCCCATCGACGCGGACGCGGCGCTCTTCGACGAAATCACGGGCAAGGCGGCGGTGCCGGTGCTGGTCGATTTCTGGGCGGCCTGGTGTGGCCCCTGTCGCATGGCCGCCCCCGAGGTCCATCGCACGGCGACGGACATGGCGGGCAAGGCCGTCGTGTTGAAGGTGGACACCGACAAGCATCCGGAGCTGGCCCAGCGCTACGGCGTGCGCGGCATCCCGAACTTCCTCGTCATGAAGGACGGGCAGGTGGTGCGCCAGCAGCCCGGCTACGTGCCCCACACGCAGCTCGTGAGCTGGCTGGGCGAGGCCGTGGGCGCGACGGCCGCGAAGGCCTGACCTTCGCGCCGATCACGCCTTCGCGATCCGGGCGATGGCGGCGGCCAGGTCGTCGGAGCGCTGGGAGCCGATCAGCACCCGTTTCCCGTTGGCCAGCGTGATCTCCACGCCGCGATTGCCGCTCACGTTGTAGGCGCGGCCGCGGGGGCCGAACCTGACGCCCCAACCCCCGTATTCCCGGATGGGCCGATACGTGCGCGCCTCCCAGCGGGCGATCTGCGCGGGCGCGATCGTGCGGTTGGCGAACGGAAGCATGCGGATGCGGACTCCGGCGTGCTGCACGGTCACGTGCAGCTCGAGGAAGAGCAGGACGGCCACCAGGACCGCGGGGAGGAACATCATCAGTTGACGGTCCGCCGGAAGGTGGCTCCTGAAGTCCTGCCAGACGAAGAGCGTCACCAGGAGGAGCAGGCCCAGGAGCACGAAGCCCAGGATCCGGTTCACGAAGCGCTGGCGCTCCTCGAACAGGACCGGTCCCGTAGCGCCGGCTCCGCTCAACTCGCCCTCCACCGCCTCAGTTCGCGCGGGCCTTCAGCATGCCCGGCGAGTTCCACCGCATGACGTGATACACCGCGGGCACGTCGCCCACGTTGCGCATGCCGTGCATCTGGTTCGCGGCCTGGAAGATCACGGAGCCGGCGCCGACCCGCTTGGTCTCCCCGTTCACGAGGGCCTCGACCGTCCCCTCCTTGATGATGACGATCTCCTCGTCCGCGTGCTTGTGGGGCGGATGAGGCGACTGGCCGGGGGGCAGGGTGGACACGTGCAGCTCGAGCTCATCGAGGGTTGCGGTGGGATCCTTGAACACCTGCTTGGCCTTCGTGACGCCGGTCCCCGACGGCTTGGCCTGGATCTCCTCCCACGAGACGGCGGTCGATCCCATGACGGCGGCGGCGGAGTGTCCCGGCGCCGAGGCGAGGACGCCGATGACCATGCCGGCGAAGAGAGCCAGAAAAACCTTGCGCATGCGCGACCTCCTGGACAATGAAGATGCGCGATCCTATCGCACCCAACACGGGGCCGCTCGTTCGCTATAGTGGGCGTCCATGCTCAGCGGCCCGCGCGGCGTCGTGCCTCGATGGTGGGAAGGCCCAGGCGGCGGCCGCGACGTCCTGGCCCTGGCCTATCCGCTCATCCTGGCGCACATGTCGTTCACCGTTCAGACCTTCGTCGACCGCTTGTTCCTGACCTGGTACTCGGCGGAAGCGGTGGCGGGCGCGGTGACCGGCCTCTTCACGACGCTGGCGGTGATGGCGCTGTTCTCCGGCACCGGCGAGTACCTGACGACCTTCATCGCGCAGTACCTGGGTGCCGGCCGCCCGCTGCGCATCGGTCCCGTGATGTGGCAGGGCTTCTACTTCGCGCTCGGCGCGGGCGTGATGATCGCCGCCGTCTCGCCCCTGGTCGGGCCCGTCTTCGCGCTGGCCGGGCACGATCCGGCCGTCCAGCGCAGCGAGGTCACGTTCGCGACCATCCTCATGCGCGGCGCCTTCCCGGTGGTGCTGATGGCCACCCTCGCCACTTTCTTCGCCGGGCGCGGCCAGACGCGGGTCGTGCTCGCCGTGAACGTCATCTCCACCGCCGCCGACATCGTGCTCGACGCCCTCTGGATCTTCGGCCGCGGGGGCTTCCCGCGCTGGGGCGTGGCGGGGGCGGCCTGGGCCACCGTCGTCGCGCAGGCCCTGGGCGCGACCATCTTCGCGGTCCTGATCCTGCGGCCTTCCTGCCGCCGCGCCTATGCCACCCTGTCCGGCTGGCGCTTCGATCCCGCCCTGTTCCGGCGCCTGCTGCGCTACGGCTTGCCCAGCGGCCTGCAGTACTCGCTCGAGATCCTGGCCTTCGCCATCTTCATGATGATCGTGGGCCGCATCGGCACCGCGCCTCTCGCCGCCAGCGGTATCACCTTCAACCTCAACATGATCGTGTTCATGCCGATGCTGGGGCTGGGGGTGGCGGTGAGCGCCCTGGTAGGCCGGTACCTCGGGGCCGATCAGCCCGACGTCGCGGAGCGCGCCACCTGGTCCGCCTTCTGGATGAGCCTCGTCTACATGACCGCCTGCGGGGCGTTATACCTCCTCGCCCCGCACGCCCTGCTCTTTCCCTACGCGGCCGGCTCCGATCCGGTGGTGTTCACCGAGATCGAGAGGATCTCCGTGGTGCTGCTGCGCTTCGTGGCCCTGTACTCGTTGTTCGACATGATGAACGTGATCTTCGCGGCCGCCCTGCGCGGCGCGGGGGACACGTTCTACACGCTGGCCCTGACCGTGGTCCTCTCCTGGGCGGCCATGCTGGCCCCGGCGTATCTCGTCTGCGTCGTGGGCGGAGGCGGCGTCTACGCCGGCTGGATGACGGCCAGCGCGTACATCGTGCTCCTCGGCATACTGATGATGAGGCGGTTCCGCGCCGGACGTTGGCGAGCGCTCCGGGTGATCGAGCCGCGCCTTCCCGACCTCGAGATCGCGGCCGCCGGCTGAGGCCTCAGCGCAGCCGCGCGCTGGCGAAGAGCCAATACGAGAGCGGACGCCGCCCGTACTCGTTGGCCAGGAACTCCGGCAGGAGGGCGATCGCGCCCGAAGCGCCCACCCCCCAGCTCACGCGCCCGGGAACGGGAAGCGCGTATCGGTAGCCGGCCTGGACCTCGGCCAGCGGGAACACGCGGACGTGGAACGGATCGTATGAAGGAAATAGCTCGTCCTTCTCCGCGCGCTCCGCGCGAAGGAAGGCCCCGTGGCGCGCCCCCAGGCGGACGCTCGCCTCCGCCAGCACCGCGTCCGAGACGCGCGAGGGCGCGAACGGGGGGCTCGCGGCCGCGCAGGAGGCCACCCGCGCGGCCGCCGTCGCCGTGACCGCCAGCGGGCAGCTCGTGGGCAGGTCCGCGCTCCGCACGTTGCGGCCCCAGGCGAGCGTGGCCTGCGTCCGGAGCCGGCCCGTGCCCGCGAAGCTCACGGAGGCGGTGTACCGGCGCACGTCGATCGTCGGATGGAGGATCTCCGGCCCCCGGAGCTCGGCCGCGCTGGCTTGCGCGGAGAGCCATGGCCGCGGGTTCACGGACAGGCGCGCGGAGTGTGAGTCGAAGCGGGGCCGTTCGAGGTTCCAGCGCGCCGCGTCCGGCTCGTGGCCGTTGAAGGCGGAGGCCTCGAGCTTCGCCGGCCCCCAGACGAGGCCCGCCGTGGCCACCCCGAACGAGATGTGCGTGGAGTCCAGCCAATGATGGCTCAGCGGCGCCACCGGCACTTCCGCCGCGGAGGCGCGGTGCATGAAGGCCGCGGGCCCCACCGCGGGCTCGCCCGGGCACCCGAGATAGGCGAACGCGCTCGCCCGCGTTCCCAGCGGGTGCGCGTAGATGGCGGCCAGCTCCATCGCGAGGTCGTGCGGGTGCTGGTGGTCCACGAGGTGCGTGCGGCCGTCGGCCGTCTCGCCCGTCTGCAGGAGGAGCCGATATCCTTTTGGCCCCATCAGGGGCTCCAGGCTGCCCATCGCCCGCAGCGTGAGCATCCCGCCGCCCAGCCTGCGGCTGGCCGCGGCCATGGCCATGTTCGTGCTGAATCCCTGCCTGCCGCCGCGGGGCCCGCCCTGGTCCGTGAAGACCGCGAACAGGCCGGCGTGGACCATCACGCGCCAGGCGCCCGGGAAGGCGTGCAGCCCGGGCATCTCCGCCGCCTCCGGCTGCCAGCTCGTGCCCGAGGCGTCGCGGTCCATCGCGTAGTTGCCGAGGACCCCGGCGTGGTCCGGCCCCTCCGCGGCGCCCGCCCGGGCGGGGGAGGCGAGGAGGAGGCTGGCGAGGGCGAGGGCGGCCCGAACAACCAGGGCGCCGGGGGCAGGCATGCCCGGGAAGGATGCCACGAAGTCCGCCCTCCCGAAACTACTTGACAGAGTCAAGTAGTTTGGCGCAGACTCCGGCCGAGCATGGGGGAGAAGGCACGGGTCGACGCCGTGCGGCACTTCAACCGCGACTACACGCGGCGCATCGGCGTCCTGCGCGAGGGGCTGCTCGGCAGTCCCTTCTCCCTCACCCAGGCCCGCGTGCTCTACGAGCTCGCGCACCGCGAGCCGCCGACGGCCACCGCGCTCGGCCNNNAGGCAGACGGGCGGCAGAGCCTCCTCCGGCTGACCCCGCGCGGCCGGCAGGCGTTCGCGAAGCTGGACGCGGCCTCCGCCCGCCAGGTGCGTGCGCTGCTCCAGCCGCTGGCCGTGGCCGATCAGGAGCGGCTGGTCGGCGCCATGCGCGCGATCGAGACCCTGCTCGGCGGAGAGGCCGTCCCCGCGTCCCCCGTCCGAATCCGCGCGCCGCGGGCCGGGGACATGGGCTGGGTGATCCACCGCCACGGCGAGGTCTACGACCAGGAGTGGGGATGGGGCGAGCCCTTCGAGGCGCTGGTGGCGGAGATCGTGGTGCGCTTCATGGAGAAGCACGATCCGAAGCGCGAGCGCGCCTGGATCGCGGAGCGAGACGGCGAAAGGGTGGGGTCGATCTTCCTGGTCGCGAAGTCGAAGACGGTCGCCAAGCTCCGCCTCCTGCTCGTCGAGCCCGCGGCCCGCGGCCTCGGCGTGGGCCAGCGCCTCGTGGACGAATGCGTGCGCTTCGCGCGCGGCGCGGGGTACCAGAAGATCGTGCTCTGGACGCAGTCGATCCTCGACCCCGCGCGGCACATCTACGCGAAGGCGGGGTTCCGGCTCGTGGGCCAGGAGCCCAACCACGAGTTCGGCCGGGGCCTGGTCTCGGAGACGTGGGAGCTGAAGCTTTAGAACTACGAACGGCCCGAGATCGCAAGATGAGCCTGCGGTCCCAGGCCTGGTGTCACGTAGAGCACGGCGGCGCGCGCAGCGCGGCGACGTGCGAGGGGGGTTGCAGGGGGGGTCGCACCCCCAACTGCACGTTGCGCTCGCTCGTCTTGGTGAGCACGCGGCCGAAGTCGGCGCTGCCCGGATCGATGACGACGCCATAGGGGCTGCCGCCGGCGGGGTTGCCGAGGTTCGGGTGGTTGATGAAGTTGAAGGCCTCCAGGCGGAACTGCATACGCCGCGACCCGCCCAGTGGGAAGTTCTTGAAGAGGGCGATGTCCCAGTTCTGGAAGCTCGGGCTGCGCAGGCCGTCGGGGTTGCGGCCGGCGTTGCCGAACGTCCCGTTCGCGGGCCGCTTGAAGGCCGCCGGGTTGAACCAGAAGTTCTGATCCACGGTGCGGCCCTGCGAGAACTGGGGGTTCGAGACCGTCGGATCGCCGACGAGGTCCCACGGCTGCGCCGTGGTGTCACCGACGCCCGCGTAGTCGTCACCGCGCCAGACCGACAGGGGTGCGCCGGACTGGAAGTAGGTCACACCCGAGACCTGCCAGCCGCCGAGGAGCTTGCCGGCCAGGGTGTCCTGCTTGCGCCAGAGCGGCAGCTCATAGATGTAGTGGACGTTGAACACGTGCGTGCGGTCGTTGTTCGAGACCGACCAGTACCCGCTGTCGTCGTACGTCGAGAGGGTGTAGGCCACGCCGAAGCCCAGGCCGTGGCTGAACCGCCGCTCCAGGTTGACCTGCAGGCCGTGATAGATGGAGCGCCCCGAGTTCTCGGAGAGCCGGATGGCGCCGAAACCGAGGAACGGCCGCAGGGAGTCCGGCGCCACACCCGGGTTGGCGAAAGTGGTCCCCGGCTGGAGCTGGTTGATGTTGCGCTCGCGCGGCAGGTGAAGACCCATCCGCCCGACGTAGCTCACGTCCGCCACCATCTGCAGCGGCAGCTCGCGCTGGAAGGAAGCGCTCCAGTCGTAGGCGGTCGGATGCTTGAAGACCGGATCCTGCATGGTCATGATGAAGGGGAAGGTCGCGTTGGTCGCCCCCGTGGGCTGGTCCACCACGCCGTTGGTCACGCCGACCTTGAACTGGATGGGCGGGTTGCCGCCGAGCAGCGTGGAGTCGTTGAGCAGGACTCTCTGGTGGAAGATCCCTCCGCCCAGCCGCAGCACCGTCTTGTTGTTGATCTGGTAGGCCATCCCCAGGCGCGGCTCGAACACGAACGGGTGCGTCTCCGAGAACCCCTCGGGTAGCCCATGGAACAGGCGCTGGTAGGCCGGGTTGCCCGCGGCCTCGATCTTGCCCGTGGCGTCGGAGGGGAATCCGTTGCCGGGGAGCACGATTCCGTTGAAGCGGTCGCCGCCGAGGATGGCTCCCGTCTTCCGATCGATCGTGGCCGCCGCGGCCGGGTTGTAGAACTCGGGATCGAACATCGCGATGTTGTTGAGCTTGGCGTGCCAGGGCGGCCAGTAGATGTAGCGCAGGCCGCCTTCGACGGTCAGGTTGCTCTTCACCTTCCAGGAGTCCTGCAGGAAGGCGTCCACCGCGAACGCGCGCCACTCCGTGCGTGACTTGGCCCCGATCTCGCCGTAGTTCGTGAACAGTCCGAGCG
>QHVP01000062.1:35292-42986 GCA_003222295.1 Acidobacteriota bacterium
GGTGTGGCGGCCACTCACGTGGGTGAGGTTGTCGGAGAAGGTGTAGATCGGTCCCGCGGAGTAGGCGGGATAGGGCCCGCCGTCCATCTCCGAGAGGCCGGCCACGGTGATGGTCGGGATCTTGTCGGGGATGAGCTTGCTCTCGGGGAAGATGAAGGGATAGTTGATCCCGTACTTGCTGCGCTCGAAGATGTCGGTGCCCCGCCAGATCTCGATGAAGACGCGCTCGCGCGCCATGGCGGCCGTGGCCTCGTTGATCCAGGACGACTTGAACGTGCTCGTCCAGCTCAGCGACGCCGTATCGTTGGGCCGGTTCCAGTCCCGGCGCGCGTTGGCGAAGGTCCCGAAGAAGGGGTCGGTGACCTTGTACTTGTAATGCGAGCCGCGGAACGAGATCGAGTTCTGGGGATTGGGCGCGAAGTCGAGGCGGAGAGTGTCTTTGCGCGTACGGCTGGGGCGGGGGCTGGTGCCGAGCCAGTTCGTGGCCCCCAGGTGGAAGCCCTCCGTCGGGAGCGGATAACTGTTGAGAAGGCCCACACCGTTCGGGCTCAGCCGGTTCGAGGGGATGATGTTCCCGGGGAAGGGCTGGCCGGTGAGCGGATCGTTGATGGCCACGGTGCGCCCGTAGTACGGGTTCGATGGACTGAGTAGCTCGCTGAAGTCGCCGCGCCGCATCGCCGCCGAGGGCACGATGCCGGTGCTGATGTCCGTTCGGTCGTAGTTGATCCACTCCTCGGCCAGGAAGAAGAAGAGCTTGTTGCGGTCGGTGTTGAACTTGCCCGGGATGTAGACCGGGCCGCCGACGTCGAAGCCGAACTGGTTGAAGGTGTACGGCGCGGGCTGGTTCTTCACCTGCGGGAGCGGGCTCTGCTTGCGCGTCCACGAGTTCGCGTCCAGGCCCGGGCGGCGATTGAACTCGAACAGGTCGCCGCGGAAGCTGCGGCCCCCGCCCTTGGTCACGAACCGGATCTGCCCCCCCGCGGAGCGGCCATACTCGGGCATGTAGTTCGCCGTGAGCACCTGGATCTCCTGCACGGTGTCCACGTTGACGGCGCCGATGATGGCGCCCGCCGCACGCGTGCGGGTGGCGATGGCGCCGTCGATGGTCACCAGGTTCTCGTCCGTCCGGCTGCCGTTGATGATGAAGCCGCCGTCGCTGAGGCTGTCGGGCTGGAAGCTGTTGAGGCTGCCCCCGGCGCCGCCGCGCACGCCCGGCTTGAGCAGCGCGAGGTTGATGGGGTTGCGCCCGTTGAGCATCAGGTCCTGGATCTGCTTGCTCTCGATCGTCTTCGCCACCTGGCCGGTGTTGGTCTGCAGCGGCGTGGCCTCCGCCACCACCGTGACCGTCTCCTCCATGCCTCCGGGGGAGAGCACGGCGTCGGCGCCGATCTTGGCCCCGGAATCCACCGTGATGCCCGTCTTGGCGTACTTGCGAAAGCCCGTCAGCTCCACCGCGACCTGGTACTTCCCGGGCTGGAGGGTCGGCGCGATGTAGTACCCGGTGGTGTCCGTCGTGTAGCTCTTCTCGAGCTTGGTGCCCTCGTTGATGACGCGGACGGTGGCGCCGGGGATGGGGGCGCCTTGCGAGTCACGGACAAAGCCGTTGATCTGCCCGGTATCGAACTGGGCCTGCGCGGGCACGGCCAGCGCGACCAAGGCGAGCCCGACCAGGCACGCCAGCCACCGCGTACTCGGCTTCACGGATGTCGACATCTCTTGCCTCCTTGGCCTTCGTGGGCCGGGGTATCACGGGGGACGTGGAACGCTCCACGCCGCCGGCACGGACGTCCGCGTCACGAATGTTGAGTCAGTTAAGTGCCTCCGATATACCGCCAACGCGCCCCGGTTGCAAGCGGTTTCAGCGTCCGCGCCGCCCATGACGTGGCTAGGGCGTGGGCAGGATCTTGATGTTGCGGAATGCCACCTCGTCGCCGTGGTCCTGCAGGAGGATATGGCCGGGAAACTTCGTTCCGAACCCCGCTACGTCCTTGAACTTGCTCTTCGCGATGGCGGCCTTCAGCTCCGGAGAGCCCAGCTCGTATTCCAGGACCTTGCGCCCGTTGAGCCAGTGCTCGACGTGGTTGCCGCGCACCAGGACGCGCGACTCGTTCCATTCGCCCACCGGCCGCAGCGGCTTGTCCGCGGCCGGAGGCAGGACGTCGTAGGTACTCGTGCGCGATCGGCCCATCGCGGTCCTCGGTGACGAAGTACTTGAGGCCGCTGTTGGCGCCGGGGGCGATGCGCCAGTCGAAGCGCAGGTCGAAGTCGGAGAACCGATCGATGGTCACGATGTCGCCGCCCCCCTGTGAATCGCCGGTGCCGGTCGGGATGTGGGCGAGCGCGCCGTCCTTCACCACCCAGCGGTCCTTGGGGAAGTCCGTCTTCTTGAAGCCGCGCCAGCCCGCGGTCGTCTTGCCGTCGAAGAGGAGGCGCCAGCCCGCCTTCTGCTCTGCGGGCGTGAGCTGGTTGGGCGGCGCCGGATCCGTGGCCAGGGTGGCCGCGGCCAGGACGATCAGGCCGATCATGTCGTTCTCCCTTGCGCGTAGTCGTCGAACTTCTCGAGGAACCGGTCCACGTCCCGGCGCAGGAGGTAGTACGGCGTGGAAAGGCGCAGCTTCGACGGCTCGCCGCCGCGGATGCGGATCTTGTGTCGCGTCCACATCCACTTCTCCAGCTCCATGCGTGCGATGGGAGGCACGTTGACGGTGGCGATGGCGCCGCGGAGCGCGGGGTCGGGCGAGGTCCAGGACTGCGCCCCCCGCTTCACCATCGCGGCCAGCAGGAAATCGCACATCGCCCGATGCCGCTTCTCGATGCGGTCGAGGCCGATCGTCTCCGCGAAGTCGATGGCCGCGCGCAGGCCCCACAGCGCGGGCACGTTGGAGGACCCGATGCGCTGGAAGCGTTCCGCGCGCAGCTTGGGCTCGTCCCACCCGCTGCTGGCGATCGTGTTCCACAGCCGGTCGATCACGTCGTCGCGCACGTAGAGGAACCCGGAGCCCTTGGGGGCCTGCAGCCACTTGTGCGGGCTCGACGTGTACATGTCGCAGCCCAGGTCGCGGACGTCGAGGCGCATCATTCCCACGACGTGCGCCCCGTCCACGGCGGAGAGGATGCCCTTGCTCCGGGCCAGGACGCACAGCTCCTTCACCGGGAGGACGACGCCGGTGGTGGGCGTGATGTGGGCTCGCGGGCGGGAGGGGGAGGACGAACTTCTTCACCACGACGCCGTAGCGCTTGGCGCGCAGGTTCCAGGGCTGCTCCCCGCCCGGGTGCTCCTGGTCGCTCATCAGGACCTCGTCGCCCGGCTTGAGGTCGATGCCGTTCGCGATGTAGCTGTTGGCTTCGGTGGCGTTGCGCACGAGGGCCAGCTCGTCGCGCGAGCAGCCGATGAACTTCGCGAGCGGATCCCGGAACTCGTTCCAGGGGCCATAGCCCCAGATCGGGTAGTCCTCGGGATCGTCCTGGGCCATGCGCTCGGTCTCGCGGTATCCCTCGAAGACCGCGCGCAGCACCGGCCAGGGGCAGGAGCCCACGGTGCCGTTGTTCAGGTAGACCTCGTCCGGCGGGATGAGGAACTGCTTGCGGATCTCGGTCCAGTAGGCCTCCTCGTCGCGAAGGTAGAGATCGCGCGGCGGCAGGGGCGCCGGCGCGGTCGCTCCCTCTTCGGCGCGAAGGCCGGGGACGGCCAGCAGGGCGGCGGCGGTGCCGCCGGCATGGGCGAGGAAAGAGCGGCGATCGAGCATGGCCAGCCTCCGGGGAAGTGGGGCGGCGGTCGGGCGAGTGTGACACACAAAAGGCCGCCGGCCGGTTGACATCGCACGCGAGGGGCATACCCTACCCGCACAGACATAAGCACAGGCGGTTGGCCACGGCTCCCTCGCCGGCTCTCGACCGAGGGCCGGCGCTCGGGCCGCGCGCCTGGAGGAGGAAGGCATGATCTCTCGACACCTGCAGCGGGCGCTGGTCCTGGCCGCGGTGCTGATCCCGTTGGTCCTGGTTTCACCGCGCCCGGCCTCGGCCCAGGCGGTGAAAGGGACCTTGCTCGGCACGATCACCGACGCCCAGGGCGCGGGCGTACCCGGCGCCACCGTCACCGTGACGGAGACGGGGACCAACATCGCCCGCACCGCGCAGAGCAACGCCAGCGGCAACTACATCTTCTCGAACCTCAAGGACGGCACCTACCGCGTGGGCGTCGAGATGCCCGGCTTCCGCAAGACCGCGCGCGACGGCGTGAAAGTGGACGTGAACACGACCGTCCGCGTCGACCTCACCCTGCAGGTGGGGCAGCTCACCGAGGAAGCGACGGTGGTGGCGGAGATCCCGCCTCTCCAGACCGACCGCGCCGACACCGGCCGCATCCTCGAGAGCAAGCAGATCACGGAGATCCCCCTCTCCTTCAACCGCAACTTCCAGGGGCTGCTGGTCACGGTGCCGGGAGCCACCCGGCCCTTCCGTCCGCACTCCCAGTTCTTCAACTCGCAGGACAGCCTGTCCACGAACGTCAACGGCCAGACGCGCCTCGCCAACAACGTCATGCTGGACGGCATCGACAACAACCACAAGACGGGCCTGCTCACCGTGATCATCCCCTCCGCAGACGCGATCGAGGCGGTGAGCGTGAGCACGAGCAACTACGACGCGGAGTTCGGACGCGCCGGGGGCGCGGTCACGAACGTCACCCTCAAGTCGGGGACGAACCAGCTCAAGGGGGTGGCCTTCTTCTTCGGCAACGGCAACGGGACGCTGGCCAAGGACTACTTCTCCGGCACCAAGGCCGACACGAGCTACAAGCAGTTCGGCGCGGCCCTGGGCGGGCCGATCGTGAAGAACCGCTTGTTCTTCTTCGCCGATTACCAGGGCACCCGCGACAACCTGGGCGTGGTCAACCGCCACTTCATCCCGCCCGCGGACTTCCGGAGCGGCGACTTCAGCAAGGCGCCCACCGTCATCTACGATCCCGCCACCGGCAACGCGGACGGGACGGGACGGCAGCCGTTTCCCGGCAACATCATTCCCGCCAACCGGATCAGCCCCATCGCGCGCCAGCTCCTGAGCTTCCTGCCCGCGCCGAACGTGACGGCCGCCCTCGGCCAGAACAACTACCAGTTCCTCGGCGTCCGGGAGAAGAAGACGGAGGCGGCGGACGTCAAGCTGACCTTCCAGGCCACCACGCACGACAGCCTCTCCTACCGCTTCAGCTTCCAGCGGCCGGAGGTCTTCGACCCCGGCACATACGGGATCTACGGTGGGCCGTCCAACGGCGGCTTCGCCGGCACCGGCACCAACAAGACGTTCAGCACCGCGCTCAACTGGACGCGCACCTTCGGGACGAGCGCGATCCTGGACGCGCGCGCGGGCTACGTCTACTACCACAACGAGGCTCTGGCCCAGGGCGCCGGCCTCAACACCTCCGACGAGGTCGGCATCCGGGGCGCGAACATCGACGAGTTCACGAGCGGCCTGACCCAGATCGACATCCCTGATGTGGGCTTCGCCAACCCCATACTCGGGTTCTCGGCCGGCCTGCCCTGGGACCGCTCGGAGAAGACCTACAACGTCGCGTCCACGTTCACCAAGATCAAGGGCAACCATTCGCTCAAGGTCGGCTTCGACGTCCGGCACAACCGCGACTTCCTGCTCCAGGTCCAGGACAACGGGGGATCGCGCGGACGTTACCGCTTCCGCGCGGCGCAGACCGCCTCCCCGACGGACAGCGCTTCCCAGAATGGCTACGCCAACGCGTTCGCCAGCTTCCTGCTCGACCGTCCCGCCCTCGTGTCGCGCGACCTCAAGGTCACGGACCCCGGCACGCAGCACTGGGCGATCTTCACCTTCATCCACGACAAGTGGCAGGTCACGCCCAAGCTCACCGTCGACCTCGGCCTGCGCCACGAGTACTACACGCCTTTCGTGGGGCTCGTCGACCAGGGCGGGCTGTCGAACTTCGACCCCGAGACCAACAGCCTCCGCATCGCCGGCTACGGCGGCGTGCCCAAGGACCTGGGCGTCAAGACGTCCAAGGACAACTTCGCTCCCCGCACCGGGGTGTCCTATCGCTTCGACGAGAAGACGGTGCTGCGCGCCGGCTACGGGGTGAGCATCATCCCCTTCCCGGACAACCAGTACGCCTACAACTTCCCGGTCAAGCAGAACAACGATTTCCCCGCGCCGAGCTCCTTCGCGCCTTCGGGATCGATGGCGGGAGGGTTCCCGCCTCCCATCACCGCGGCCATCCCGGCGGACGGAATCATCCCGGCGAACACCCCGCTCCTGCGCGGCCAGCAGTACAACGTGGTGCCGCTCGACCTCCCGGAGGGGAAGATCCACGCCTGGAACATCGCCTTCCAGCGCCAGCTCCCCTTCAAGTTCGCGGGCGAGATCGCCTACGTGGCCAACCGCGCGCACGGCGTGCTCGCGCGCTTGGAGCTGAACGCGGGGCTGACGCCGGGGCTCGACAACGCCGGGCGCCCGTACTTCACGCGCTTCAACCGCACCGCCTCCTCGACGGGCTGGACCCCGACCGACACGCGCTACGACTCCCTGCAGGTCAAGCTGGACCGCCGGTTCTCGAACGGCCTGCTCTGGACGAACTCCTACACCCTGGCCCGCTCCAAGGACTACGTGAACGACGTGGGAGCCATCGGCACGCCCGCCGACGTCAGCCTCAGCTACGGCCTGAGCGACTTCGACCGCAAGCACAACTACGTCTCCAGCTTCGTCTACGAGCTGCCCTTCCTGAAGAACGCGAAGGGGGCGCTGGGAGCGGTCCTGGGCGGCTGGCAGATCGCCGGCGTCTTCATCGCGCAGTCGGGAACGCCGGTCGACATCCGCGCGGGCGGAGCCGCCTTGCGCGCGCCGCAGAACCAGCAGCGGCCGAACCTCGATGGGACGCAGGCGGTGCTCGGCGAGATCGGCCCCGGCAAGCAGTACTTCGACATCTCCGTGTACTCGGCCCCGGCGCCGAACACCTTCGGCAACATGGCGCGCAACGCCGGCCCGCGGGGTACCCAACACCCCGCACTTCGCCAACCCCGGGCGCGACTTCGGCACGCCCACCTTCGGGCAGGTGACGGGAACGCTGGGCACCGACCAGGGCGGGACGGGTCCCCGCCTGGTGCGCTTCGGAGCGCGCGTCACGTTCTGATCCGGCCCTCGGCGTAGGGCGAGAGGCGGCGGGCCGCGCCGGACGGACGGGCGGCCGCCGCCTTTCCTCGTCCCATGTGTAAAATGGAAGCCTCACGGGAGGGAAATGCTCCCCAGGGATATCTCTGTCCCGCAAATGCAGGGCGGCTTCCATCTGGAACGGGAATAGGCACATGGACCTGCGCCAACTCGAGATGTTCCGCGCCGTGGCCGAGCAGGGCACCTTCACCAAGGCCGCGGGCCGCCTCCACGTCTCCCAGTCCGCAGTCAGCCGCCAGGTCCAGCTCCTGGAGAAGGAGCTGGGAGGCAGCCTCCTCCGGCGCAGCGCGAAGGGAGTGACCCTCACCGAGGCCGGCGAGCTGCTCCTGCGCATGACCCACCGCGTGGAGCACGACGTGGAGGAGGCGCTGGCCGAGATCTCCCAGACACACGCCCTGCAGCGGGGCATGCTCCACCTGGGGGGCGGGATGACGGTGTGCCTCTACATCCTGCCGCGCCTCCTCAAGAAGTACCGCCGCCTCTATCCGGGGGTGGACCTGCGGGTG
>QHVP01000062.1:43015-44667 GCA_003222295.1 Acidobacteriota bacterium
ATCGTGGCGAAGGACATGGAGGTCGTGCCCGTCCTGAAGGAGGAGATGGTGGTGGTGACCGCGCCCGGCCATCCCCTCTCGCGCGAGCGCAACATCGAAGCCAAGAGCCTGGGGAAGTACCCGCTCATCCTGTACGAGGCGGGCTCGAACACGCGCAAGGTGCTCGACCAGTTCTTCCTGGAGGAGGCCATCTCCGCCGAGGTGGCGATGGAGACGGAGAACGTCGAGATCATCAAGGCCATGGTCGCCATCAACCTGGGCGTGACCATCGTGCCCTACACGCCGGTGGCCAAGGACGTGCGCACGGGCCGCCTCGCCTCCGCGCGCATCCGGGGACGCCGGCTCTTCCGCGACACGGGCTGGGTCTACCTCAAGACGGAGCACCGCCCGCGCGCGGTCACGGAGCTGCTGCGCACGTTCGACGAGATGAAGGACCAGTTCCGCACGCGGCCGGCGGGCGCGTGAGGGCGCGCCGCCTTGCCTCCTGCGCCGGACCGACCGGAGTCGAGGGCCGCTTGCCGAGGTCTATGAGGAGCTTCTGGTGAGGCCCCAGCGGGCGATTCCGGCGGCGGCACGAGGGTCCGGGAGCGATGCCATGATGAGGACGACCATCGTACTCGATCTGAGTACAGGCGTTCCCCCGCGAGGCCAATGGCGCGGTCGATTGCTCGTTCCGGAACGAGTCGCGGCTAACGCGCCGGCTGCTGCTGGCTCAGGCAGTGCAGGGTGCCGAGCCCCCACACCAGATCGACCGAATGGATGCCCACGACCGGACGATCGGGGAACTGCTCGGCCAGGATGCCGAGCGCCGCGCGGTCCGCGGGGTCGTTGAAGGTCGGCACGAGGACGGCCGCATTGGCCACGTAGAAGTTCGCGTAGCTCGCGGGCAGGCGCTGCCCGTCCAGGAACAGGGGGCGCGGCATGGGGAGGGGCACCACTTCGATGCGCGCGCCGTCCGCGTTGCGCGCGCCCTGGAGCCGCTCGCGGTTTTCCTCGAGCGGCCGATAGTTCGCGTCCGACGGATCCGTCTCCCGGCATAAGAGGACGCGCGTCGGGGAGACGAAGCGCGCCAGGTCGTCCACGTGCCCGTGGGTGTCGTCGCCCGCGATGCCGGCCCCGAGCCAGATCACCTTGGTGGCACCGAGCGCGTCGCGGACGACGCGCTCGAAGCCGTCGCGTCCCAGCCCCGGATTGCGGACCTGGACGATGGGATCGAGATTGCACTCCTCGGTGGTCAGCAGGGTGCCGCGGCCGTCCACGTCGAGGCTGCCGCCTTCGAGGACGACCGGCTTGCCTTCATACTCCACGGGGCGCAGGAGGATGCGCAGGGCGCGCGCCGCGCGCTCGGGTACGCGGTCGTCCTTCCGCCAGTCCGGATACTTGGCCCAGGCGTTGAAGTGGAAGCGCGCGATGGCGATCTCACCCGCCGCGTCGTTCTTCACGAAGACGGGGCCGAAGTCGCGGGCCCAGCCGCGGTCGAGGGGGAACCGGAAGAACTCCACGCGCGCGAGATCGACGCCGACGCGGGACAGGAGGCGGCGCGCGCGCGTCTCCTGGCGCGCATCGGGCACGAGGATCCGCACGATCTCGCCGGGGGCCAGCATGCGGACGATCTCGCCGTAGACCCAGGGGATGGTCGCGAACTTCCCGGG
>QHVP01000471.1 GCA_003222295.1 Acidobacteriota bacterium
GATCCCCGTGGCCGACCCCTTCGCGCTCGTCGAGGATACGAGCTCGATCCTCCGGCTGGTGACCGATCTCGCGGGTACGGTCGAGATCACCGAGCAGCGGCCGGACATCGGGGTCACGGCGTACGGCGTGATCAGCGATCTGCTGGCGGTTTCGTCCGCGATGCGGGGCGGCTCTCCTCCACGGCGGCCAGCCAGAGGCGGCGGATCTCGCTCGCGCCTCTCATCCCGGGCTCGATCAGCGACCCCGTCCAGTACCAGCGCTTCGCGACGGGCGCGGACCGCCCGTGGCCGCCGAAGTGGCGGTGCAGGTCGATGAGCCCGGCGCCGCGCTGTCGGCAGAGCCGCTCCACTCCGGCGTTGCCGTCGGCGAGCCAGCGCATCTCCTGCGGCCGCAGCCACCCATCTGCGATGGTGGCCGCTGGATGCAGCCGCCCATCTGGGATGGTGGCCGCTGGATGCAGCCACCCATCTGGGATGGTGGCCGCTGGATGCAGCCACCCATCTGCGATGGTGGCCGGAAGCCGGTCGCGCACGACGCCCAGGATCGCGTCGAGGTTGTCCAGGATGGCCCGGACTCCGGCCTCGCCCGCGCGGTCGGTCGCGCCGATGAGGCGGAGCAGATCGTTTCCGCCGGCGGTCAGCGTCACCAGGGCCTCGCTACCCGGATCGATCCCTTGCAGGGCGTCCATCTGCGAGTCCAGCACGGACTCCGTCGTCGCCCCATCCCGGGCCTCGAATCGACAGTCGATTCCGGGCGAGATCGTGACGAGATCGCGGCCCGCGAACTCCGGCCACACGTCGTCGTCGTTGCGGGCCAGGAGGGAGGCGGCCCCGAGGCCAGTCACGGGAAGCGCAAGCCTTTGCCGGTCGGCGTGATCGAGGTCCGGATAACGGTCGATCGAAATGCTGTCGCCCAGCGCGATGTAGTTGGCCAGTCCCACGAAGGCATCATCTCAGACGTCCCCCGGGCGGGCCATCACCGTCCCCTGACGCCAACTCGTAGTCTCCGCGAGTAAGATCGGCGGATGTCGCCTGGCGTCCACGGCCTGCCGCCCGTGATCGTGATGGCGGGGCTCGTGGCGTTTGGCGTGGCCGTCGGCGTCTGGGTGATGCGCGTGGTGGCAAGAGAGGGCGGCCAAGAACGTGGCGGAGAAGCCCTCTCGAGCGAGGAGATGTTCCGCGCCGTCCTCGAGGGCTCCGCCGCCGCCGTCTTCATCATCGACCAAGGTCACATCCGCTATGCCAACGAGGCGGCGTCCGCGCTGACCGGCGCCCCCGCGGTGGACCTCGTCGGGCGCGCGTTCCTGGATCGCTTCCATCCGGACTCGCACGAAATCGTCCGCCACCGCGTCCTGAAGCCGCCGTCGCCGGCGGTGGCCGGCCTCCGCTACGAGGCGCGCCTGGCCGGCGCCGACGATCGCTGGGTGGAGCTGACGGGGCGCACGCTCGACCTGAGCGGACAGGCCGCCTCCCTGGTGACCGCCTTCGACGTCACCGAGCGCCGCCGGGCCGAGGAGGCCATGCGCGAGTCCGAGCGGCGCATGCGCGACATCCTCGAGACGGTCCAGCTCGTGGCCGTGCTCCTCGATCGCGAAGGCGTCATCACGTACTGCAATCCGTTCTTCCTGGAGCTGGTCGGCTACGAGGAGGAGGACGTGATCGGGCGCGAGTGGTTCGCGGCCTTCGTGCCGGAGGAGGACCGGGAGTCGGGCCGGACCACGCTGCGGGACCGGATGCAGCTCGGAGCCGTGGCCGCCCACGAGGAGACGGCCATCGTGACGCGCCACGGGGATCGGCGGGTGGTCGCGTGGAGCAATACCGTCCTCCGGGACTGGACGGGCGAGATCTCCGGGACCGCGTCCATCGGCGCCGACGTCACGGACCGGCGCCGGGCGGAGGAGCAGCTCCAGCACGACGCCTTCCATGACGCGCTGACCGGCCTGCCCAACCGCGCGCTCTTCATCGACCGCCTGCAGGCGGCGCTGGCGCGCCTGCAGGGTGCGATGGCGCGCGGCCATCACAAGGGCATGTTCGCCGTCGTCTTCCTGGACGTGGATCGCTTCAAGCTCGTCAACGACAGCCTCGGCCACAGCGTGGGCGACCGGCTCCTCGTCGAGCTCAGCTCGGCCCTCAAGACGGCGGTGCGGCCGGGAGACACCGTGGCGCGGCTGGGCGGCGACGAGTTCACGATCCTGCTCGAGGACATGGAGCAGCGCGAGGAGGCCACCGCGGTGGCGGAGCGGATCCAGGCCGTGCTGCGCGAGCCGCTGACCCTGGCCGGCCACGAGGTGTTCGCGACGGTCAGCATGGGCATCGCGCTCTCCGCCCCGAGCTACCGCCGTGCCGAGGACCTCCTCCGCGACGCCGACACCGCGATGTACCACGCCAAGGCCCTGGGCAAGTCGCGCCACCAGGTGTTCGACTCCTCGATGCACGCGCGCGCGAGCAAGCTGCTGCAGCTCGAGCACGACCTGCGCCGGGCCATCGACCGCAAGGAGTTCCGGGTGCATTACCAGCCCATCGTGCGCGTCGAGGACCGGCGGATCGCGGGATTCGAGGCCCTCGTCCGCTGGCACCATCCCGAGCGCGGGCTGGTGGCGCCGTCGGAGTTCATCCACCTCGCGGAGGAGACCGGCCTCGTGGTCCCCCTGGGCCGTGCCGTCCTGGAGGAGGCCTGCCGGCAGGCCACCCAGTGGCATCAATCGTCCGGAGACGACCTGACCGTCAGCGTGAACCTCTCCGTCAAGCAGTTCGGCCAGCCCGACCTGGTCGAGCAGGTCGACGCGGCCCTGCGCCAGTCCGGACTTCCGTCGCGGCTCCTCAAGCTCGAGGTCACGGAGAGCATGGTCATGGAGAACACCGACGGCGCCATCGCGCTGCTGCGGCGCCTCAAGGCCCTGGGCGTGCACATCGCGATCGACGACTTCGGCACCGGCTACTCGTCCCTGAGCTACCTCCTGCGCCTGCCCGCGGACACGCTGAAGATCGATCGGTCCTTCGTCTCGGGGAGCGGCGATGCCGGCCGCAACGTCACCATCGTCCGCGCTGTGGTCGGCCTCGCCAGCAGCCTGGGCCTCGACGTGGTGGCGGAGGGAGTGGAGACAGAGGAGCAACTGGCCCTCCTCGTCGATTTCAGCTGCCCGCTCGCGCAAGGGTTCCTGTTTTCACCCGCGGTCGACAGCGAGGCAGCGGCGCAACTGGTCGCGGGGAGGGCGGCGATGGGGCGCTCATTGCCTTAACCCCACTCTCAGCGTCACCAGGAACTCGTAGGGATGCAAAGTCCCGACCGAAGGCACGATCATGTCGTGCCGCGAGTACTCGACGGTGAGGTCGACGTCGCGCAGGACGCCCAGGCGCAGGCCCACGTCGTATTTCCGCCAGTCCCAGTCGATGGACAGGGCGGGGTAGGTCACGGGCGCGTCGAAGAGGTTGTCGATGATCGACACCCGGACCACGGGCCGGATCCAGTTGCCGACGGGTGTCTCGCCGACGAGGAAAAGGCCGGGCAGGTGGAACAGCGCGCTGAGCTCGGCGTCGAAGCCCCGGCGCACCAGCTTCGCGATGTCCTGGCGCACGAGCTGCGCGTCGAGCCGCCACCTCGCGTAGCGAACGGCGAGGTTGACCCCGGCCTCCGACTTGTCGCGACCTGCGAACGGCAAGGGATAGCCGTGGCCGCGCAGCAACTCGAGGTCGCCCAGGTCGGACGTGCCGCGCAAGGTCACGGAATCGGCCAGCCGCCGATGGAAGTACCAGCCGAGCGCATCCACCTCCAGGCCGTGCGCGGGCTCGGGCCGCACGCGCCGCGCGCCGAGGCCCACGCCCCATTCGAGCTGCCCGTGGGTGTCGAGGTCGTCGGCCTTGGCGTCGTAGAAGATGGGGAAGCCGGTCTCGTAGGTCGGCGACCGCGTGAGCGTGCTGGCCCGCGTGCCGTTGTCGCCCGCCAGAACGTTCGTGTCGCGGTAGTAGAGCGGATTGCCCTTGCCGACCTGCGCCCGCCAATAGGCGCGGCGCCCCAGCGCCCCTCCCACCTGGATCTGCGGCATCTCGAACCGGCCCACGGCCGTGAGCCACATGCCGTAGCTCTCGAGCGCGCGAACCGTCGGCTTCGAGAATCGAGGGGCCACGCCCGCGAGGACGAACAGGCGGCTCTCGGACGCCCAGCGCAGCGCCTCCGCCCGCTGGCCGAAGCGGATCCAGGCCTGGCGCACGAAGAGGCGATCGTCGGACGAGGTGGGGTTCCGGTTGTAGAGGTCGAGGACGTGCAGCTCCACCTTCGCGGCCACGCCGAGCCCGAGGTCGCCCTCCGCGCCCAGGGTGACGTTCTGCAGCTCCAGCGCGGTGGCGGCATCCGGAGTGCGCTGGAACCCCGTCGGTACGAATTTGAACGGCCCGGGTCCGGTGGGCGTGAAGATCCGCGTCTCCAGGAAGCGGGAGTGGCGCGCGTTGGTCTTGATCTCGCCCCAGAGATGGAATGGCTCGGGCTCGGAGGACGGCGAGGGCTCGACCGGCGGGGGAGACGGCGCCGGCGACTGGGCCCCCGCCTTCGTCGCGGGCAGCGCGATGGCCAGGATCAGGGCGGCATCGCGCAGCCGGCGGATGAGGCGCACGGGTGCGGCGATTGTAGCCTTCCGCGCAAGGTGGTCAACGCCGCGTCAGGTGCGGACGCGCATGAGCAGGCGGTCGAGGTCCGCGGCCGTCGCCGGCCGGTCCGCCTTGGCCTTGGCCAGGCAGGCGACGATCGTGTCCGCCAGCAGCTCCGGAAGCGTCGGCTGGAGGGTCCGCGGGTTGGGGGGCACCTCCTCGAGATGGAGGCGCATCACTTCGAAGGGATCGCCGGCGTCGAAAGGCCGCCGGCCGGTGAACATCTCGAACATCAGCACGCCCGCCGAGTAGAGGTCGCTGCGCTCGTCCATTTCCGCTCCCCGCACCTGCTCCGGGCTCATGTAGGGCGGCGTGCCCGCGAACGGAGTGCCCGCCTGCCGGCGCGCGCGCGCCACGCCGAAGTCGGTCAGCTTGGCGATGCCACCCGTCATCACGACGATGTTGGCGGGCTTGAGGTCGCCGTGGACGATCCCGGCACGGTGTACCGCTCCCAGGCCGCGGCAGACCTGCTTCGCGATCTGGAGGGCGGGAGTGAGGGCGAGCCGGCCCTCTTCGTCGAGCAGCTCGCGCAGCGTGGCCCCGGCCACGTACTCCATGGTGAAGAACCGGACGCCCTCCGCTTCCCCGAAATCGTAGGCGCGGACCACGTTGGCGTGGGTGATCGTCCGGGCCAGCTTGATCTCGCGGCGGAGCTGCTGCTCGCCGGGCGCACCCTCGCCGGCGCTCTTCTCGAGCACCTTCAGGGCCACTTCCTCGTCCAGCTCGCGGTCAAGGGCGCGATATACCGCGCCCATGCCCCCGCGGCCGACCAGCCCGCGGATCTCGTACCGCTGCGCGAACAGATGGCCGAGGACGGGACCGCTGGAGGGCAGGCCGTCCGTGCCCGTGGGCGGGACGCCGCGCAAGGTCGGATCCACGCCGCGCCCGCGCAGGTCGGCGACCAGCTGCTCGAGCTGCGCCTTTTCCCTCAGCTCGCGCCGCATCACTTCGAAGGCGCGGGCCAGCGCGCCGGCTTCGCCGCGGCCCGCCCTGGGCAGGGGCACGTCCAGGTTGCCGCGCCCGATCTCCTCCGCGCCGATCGCGAGCTGCTGGATGGGGCGGGCCAGCGCGCGCGCGAAGGCGAACGAGAGCGGGACGGAAAGAAGGAGGATCAAGGCACCGACTCCGAGCAGGCTGCGGCGGATCTCCCGCATCGCGGCCAGCTCCTCGTCCTTGGCGCGGCCCACCACCATCCCGCCCACCGGCTCGCCGCTCCCGGAGAGGATCGGCACCAGGGTTGCCAGGTAGTCGCGGCCGCGCGCGCGCAGCGCGAACGGGCTGGGCAGGTCGCCGCGGGCGAGCTGCGCCTCCGTGGTGCCGCTCTGCGCCGACACCTCGCGCCCGAGCGCGGGGTCGCGAAAGCCCTCGGTCGTGCCCACCACCTCCAGGCGCGGCACCGCCCCGCGTGCGGCGGCGTTGACGAGGAAGGCGGCCTCGCCGCCGGCCAGCCGCCCGACTTCGTGCGCCCGCTCGTCGTCCATGCGGAAGGCGGCGGACACCACGCCGTTGAGGACGCGCTCCGTGCCCGCGCCCTGGAGCACCGGGGCCGAAGCCACCAGCGAGAGGGCCGGGCCGCGGCTGACCTCCGCGATGAACGCGGAGGCTTCGGTGAGCCGGGAGATCGGCACCGACACCCAGCTCACGCCCGAGAAGTCGCGCCCACCCTCTTCGCGCGGCCGGTCCGTGCGCACGATCAGCCGGCCCTGCGTGTCGAAGAGGAAGACCGCACCCGCGCCGAGCGCACGCGCGAACTCGAGGGACGTGTCGTGCGCGGTCTCCGGTCCCCCGCCGCCCTCGGCCAGGAGCGCCTTCGTGCCCGGCTGCTCGGCCACCGCGCGGACCTGCCCGCGGCGCGCGCTCATCTGGGAGTCGCGCCAGCCCGCGAAGAGCGCGGGCACGCGCAGCAGCTCGTCGCGGATCCGCTCGCGCGCCACCCCTTCCGCCTTGCCGCTGGCCAGGGCGACGGAGAGCCCGACCGTCACCACGATGACGACGGCCGCGCCCATGAAG
>QHVP01000474.1 GCA_003222295.1 Acidobacteriota bacterium
TGCGCGGGCTCGGCCCCCACGAGCGTACGCGCCAGCTCGGTGCGTCCCGCACCGAGGAGACCCGTCACTCCCAGGATCTCGCGCCGCCGGAGGGTGAAGCTGACGTCGCGCACGTGCGTCCCGCGGGTGAGGTGCTCGACCCGCAGCAGCTCGTCGCCGGGCGCGCGCCGCCGCCGCGGAAAATGCTCGCCCACCTCGCGGTCCGCCATCAGGCGCACGAGCTCCGGGATCGGGGTTCCGCGGGCGGGGAGCGTGGTGACCCGGCGCCCGTCCCGCATCACCGTCACGCGATCGCCGATGCGGGCGACTTCCTCGAGCCGGTGGGAGATGTAGATGATGGAGGTGCCGCGCGCGCGCAGGCGCTCGATGGTGGCGAAGAGCTGATCGATCTCCGCGGCCGTGAGCGCGGACGTCGGCTCGTCCATGATGAGGATGCGTCCTTCCTCGGACAGGGCCTTCGCCACCTCCACCATCTGCTGATGGGCGATGCCCAGCTCGCGGACGGGACGCGCGGGATCGACGCTGACGCCGAGGTCGGCGAGGAGGCGCGCGGCCGCCTTCTCGGCGGCGCGGCGGTCGAGGACGCCCCAGCGGCCGGGCTCCTTGCCCAGGAAGATGTTGGCGGCCGCGGAGAGGGGCGGCACCAGGTTCAGCTCCTGATAGATGGTCCGGATCCCGAGCTGCTGCGCATGGCGTGGTCCCTGGATCTCGACGGCCTGACCGTCCACGCGGATCTCTCCCGAATCCCTGCCCAGCGAGCCGCTGAGGATCTTCATGAGCGTGGACTTGCCGGCGCCGTTCTCGCCGAGCAGGACGTGCACCTCGCCCGGCGCCACCTCCAGGTCCACGTCGTCGAGGGCGACCACTCCGGGAAAGGACTTGCGGACCTTCTGCATGTGCAGCCGCAGCGGCCGCGGGTCAGGACTCACGGACCCCCTCGCGCGGCGGGGCGGTGGACGCGCGAGCCACGAGGCGGGGGGAGAGGACCACGCGCCGCGGCTCTTCGCGGTCCCGGTCGACGCGCTCGAGCAGCGTGATCAGCGCGAGCTGGCCCATCTCGATCCGCGGCTGATGGATGGTGGTGAGCGAGATGTGGCGGAGGGCGGCCAGCGACGTGTTGTCGTAGCCGACCAGCGAGACGTCGTCGGGCGCCTTGAGGCCGCTCTCCTCGATGGCATTGAGGGCGCCGATGGCGGCGAGGTCGTTGGCGGCGAAGATGGCGGTCGGCCGCGGCCTCTGCGCGAGCAGCAGGAGGCAGCCCCGGTGGCCGCCTTCTTCGGTATATGTGCCGGAGACGACGGACACGAGCGCTCCGAGGCCGAGCCGCTTCATCGCCGCCTCGTATCCGCGGCGACGGTCGGGGGCGCCCGCGCCCTCACCGCCGTCGATGTGCGCGATGCGGCGATGGCCCAGGGCGACGCAGTGCTCGACCGCGATCTCCGCCCCCTTGCGGTCGTCGTTGGTGACGCTGTCCACGGCGGGGCCGCGCGCCTCGCGCCCCACCAGCACGATGGGGACTTCGAGGCTCGCGCGTACGATCACTTCGTCGTCGAGCACGGGGCTGCCCAGGATGATGCCGTCCGCCCGGAGCTGGAGCAGCGTCTCCATGGCGTCGGCCTCGCGCGCGGGGGCGCGGTTGCCGCTGTTGACCAGGACCTTGTATCCGGTCCGCTCTGCCTGTTCCTGGATTCCGGCCACGACGTCGGCGAAGAACGGATTGTGGAGGTCGGACACCATCACTCCGACCAGGTGCGTGCGGCGCTGGACGAGGCTGCGCGCCATGGCATTCGGCCGATAGCCCAGCTCCGCGGCCGCCTTGTTGACGGCCTGGCGGCGGCCCGGGCTCACATGGTCTGCGCCCCGCATGACGAGCGAGACGAGGGACTTCGACACGCCGGCGCGTCGCGCCACGTCGGTGATGGTCGGCTTGCCGGGTTGGAGCTTCGAAGCCAAGGAGTGCCGGTGCGGGATTCTCGGTTGACAGGCTGATGGGTGCCGCGTAGCTTCTACCACACTTCCTTTCGGTCCGCGCGACTGAGTCCGCGCGTACGCGCGCAAAGGGGACGACCACAGCTCTGTTACGAGTCCCTCGAGGCGGCCCCTCGAGGTCGTGAGGCCCGTTTGCTGCGCATGCCGTGGTGCAGAACGATTCTCGCCGCCAGTTTCGCGTTGACGGCCTGCCGCGCGAAGAGAGCGGACAGCGCGGCCCCGCCGGCGCTCGTGGAGGCGCTGCGTGCCACCGAGTCCCTGCCGCGCGATCCCGACGATCCCGCCATCTGGGTGAATCGCTCCGATCCGTCGAGGAGCCTCGTGCTGGGCACGATGAAGGTGGCCGCTCCCGACGGCGCTCTCGCGGTGTTCGGCCTCGACGGCAGGCTGCGTCACCTGGTCACGGGCCCCGACCGGCCCAACAACGTCGACGTCGACTACGGGCTTGACGTCGGTGGCACGTCTACCGACATCGCCGTCCTCACGGAAAGGCTAGGGCGGCGCCTGCGGGTCTATGCGATCGCCGCCGACGGCAGCGGGGTCCAGGACATCTCCGCCGGCCGCCTTCCGATCCTCGAAGGTGTAGCCGGCGACGCGGGCGCGCCCATGGGCATCGGACTCTATCGGCGCCCGAAGGATGGGGCGCTCTTCGCCATCGTCGCCCCCAAGGCCGGGCCGAAGGAGGACTACCTCTGGCAGTACCGGCTGCAGGATGACGGCACGGGGCACGTCAAGGCCACATTCGCGCGTCGCTTCGGCGCCTTCGGCGGCGTGGGCGAGATCGAGGCGGTGGCCGTGGACGACGAGCTGGGCTATGTGTATTACGCGGACGAGGACACCGGCATCCACAAGTACCATGCGGACCCCGACGTCGCCGACGCGAACCGCGAGCTGGCGCTGTTCGGCACCACCGGTTATGAACGGGACCGCGAAGGCCTGGGCATCTACGCCCTGCCGGGCGGAAAGGGCTACATCGTCTCCGTCGACCAACGGCCGGACGAGAGCGTCTTCCACGTGTATCGACGCGAAGGCGAGCCGGGTCGTCCCCACGACCACTCGAAGGTGTTGCTCTCGTTCAAGGGAGGAGCGGACGGGACGGACGGCCTCGACGTCAGCTCCGCGGCCCTGGGGCCGGAATTCCCCGACGGGATCATGGTCGCCATGAACAGCGCGGGCCGCAACTTCCTCCTCTTCCGGTGGCGGGACATCGCGGCGGCGGCGCGGCCATCCCTGGCCGCGTCCGCACCGTGAGGATCCGCCGCGGATCAGCCGACGCGCTCGGAAGGCCCTGGCATCACGGATGACGGGCGGTTGCACGCTTCAGCGAATACACTTGACAGGCCCTTTGGTTTTCCATACCTTCTCGGACACCTTCCTGGAACGTTCCAAGACAACCCCTTCCGAGGGTTCTGCATGCGCACGTCATTCCGCGAGACGGACGCGGAGACCGCAGCACCGAGGGCGTTGCCTTGGCGGAGTCGCCTCCCCCGACCGACCTCAACAATCCAGGTCTACGCGCCAACACTGATCGGATCGCAGCGATCGCACCTCGGATCGCGACCTGGCCGGCGCGCTCAGCCCTGTGAGGGCACCAGGAGCGCTCAGGGCCGCGGGTCGCGTCCGAGAACGGGCATCCTGTTGCCCAAATCGTCAGGGAGGGTTCCATGGTGACACGCACGGCCTTCGCAATGGCCATCGTCCTCGCCTTGTCTGGGGGCGTCGTCGTCTACGCGCAGGTCGATCGCGCCAACCTGAATGGCACGGTCATGGACTCGAGTCGAGCGGTCGCTGCGGGCGCCCGCGTCGAACTCGTCTCGCGGGAGACCGGCCTGAGAAGAGTGGCGGAGACGGGGCCGACGGGCGTCTACAGCATTGCCGGTTTGCCGATCGGAACGTACGACCTCAAGATCTCTCGTGCGGGCTTCCGCACTTTCGAGGTGAACGGCATCCAGTTGTCCGTCGGCCAGACCCGTACTGTCGACGCGGAGCTCCAGGTGGGCGCCGTCTCGGAAGAGGTTCAAGTGCAGGATACGGCTGCTCCCATCGAAACCAGCAACGCCCGGGTGGGAGCCGTTCTCGAACATCAGCAGCTCAACGACATTCCGGTCAACGGCCGCAACTGGGCCACCCTCGAGATTCTCGCTCCCGGCGCCGTCAATTCCGGTCGCAGAGTCAGAAGGCAGATGCGCGCCTGAACATCTCGCTGGAAGCGATCGCGGAATTCCGGGTGGAATCCGCGGTCTACAGCGCCGAAAGCGGCTCGTCGGGCGGCGCCCAGATGAACGCCGTGTCCAAGACCGGCACCAACAACTTCCATGGCGCGGTGTTCGAGTTCTTCCGCGACCACGCATTCGACGCGCGCTCGCCATTCGATCCCGCGAAGACGCCTCCGTTCCGGATGAACCAGTTCGGCGCGAACCTCAGTGGGCCGATCGCCCACAATCGCACTTTCTTCTTCGTGAGTTACGAAGCGATCCGACAGAAGCTCACACAGACGACGACCGGCTTCGTGCCGAGCGCTCCCTTTCGGGCCCGGGTCCTGGCCGCTTCCCCGGCTCTCAAACCGATCGTCGACGGCTGGCCGATCGGCCAGACCCGTGTCGATTCCAATACGGACCTGTACCAGGCGTCCGGTGTCAATTCGGTTCGTGAAGACAGCGTCACGGCCCGTCTCGACCACCGCTTCAGCGATCACACCTCCGCGTTCGTCCGTTACAAC
>QHVP01000475.1 GCA_003222295.1 Acidobacteriota bacterium
TGAGCCAGGATCAAACTCTCCAGTTAAAAGCTGACCATCGGCGAGAGGTGCTACCCCCTCGACGAGGCCGTGAACTGAAAAGGTACTACTTAGTCCTAAGGCTGAACCTCGCTTCGGATTTGTGTGCGCGTCACCTAGTTTTCAAAGAGCCACCCCGCTTAGGGGAACCCGACCAGAATATCGAGATTGCCTGGTACGTGTCAAGCAATTTCGACCGCGCTACCGTCGCTCACGACCAGCGTCTGCGGGGGGTTACGACCGGCGTGACCACACCCTGGGCAACGCATCCGGCGACCGGCGAACTCAAATACTACGACAGCGCCGCGGCCGCTGTCAAGGGCGTCGGCGCCAGTCTTTGACGCTCCCGAAGGGCGGGCCGTTACGACGCGGCCACGCGGAGACGCACGAAGCGCGCCGCGCCCACGGAAAGGACGAACGATTGCCCGGCCTCCGCTTCCAGCTCGCCGCCGTCGACGACCACGCCGTCCCGCTTCACCGCGCGCTGGCGCAGCAACCTCTCGGCCGCGCCGTTCGAAGGGGCGAAGCCCGCCATCACCAGCATCTCGCGCCACTTGTGACGCCCGGGCGCGATCGTCTTCTCGGGCATCTCGGAAGGCGCCTGCCGGGCCTGGTGGACGCGCCGCCACTCCGCCTCCGCCGCCGCCGCGGGGGCCGTCCCATGGAAGTCGGCGGCGATCCGACGGGCCAGGGCGATCTTGGAGTCCATGGGCCGGGCCAGCGCACGCTCCTTCTCGATCTCGGACGGCGCAAGATCGGTGAGAAGCAGGTAGTACCGCCACATCAACTCGTCCGAGATGGACAGCACCTTCGCGAACATTGCATCCGCGCGCTCGGCCACGCCGATGTAGTTGCCGAGGCTCTTCGACATCTTCTCGACGCCGTCCGTGCCTTCGAGGAGCGGGGTGGTCATCACGACCTGCGGCTCCAGCCCGTAGGCGGGCATGATGTCGCGCCCCACGTTGAGGTTGAAGAGCTGGTCGGTGCCTCCGAGCTCGACGTCCGCCTTCAGCGCGACCGAGTCGTAGGCCTGGGCCAGCGGATACAGGAACTCGTGCACGGAGATGGTCTGTCCGGCGTCGAAACGCTGGCGGAACTCGCGCCGCTCCAGCATGCGCGCGACGTTGTAGGTCGCGGCCAGCCGGACCATGCCGTCCGAGCCCAGCGCCCCCAGCCACTCGCGGTTGAAGCGCGTCTCCGTCTTCGCGGGATCGAGGATCTTGAAGGCCTGCCGCTTGTAGGTCTCGGCGTTGGCTTCGATCTCCTCGCGGGTGAGGGGCGGCCGCGTCTTCGACTTGCCGGTGGGATCGCCGATCATCCCCGTGAAGTCGCCGATCACGAACACCACACGATGGCCGGCGTCCTGGAAGTGCTTCATCTTGCGCATGAGCACGGTGTGGCCGAGGTGGATGTCAGGCGCGGTGGGATCGAATCCCACCTTGACCGTGAGCGGCTTGCCCCTCGCCAGCTTCTCCTTCAGGGAAGCGGGCGTGACCACGTCGACGCAGCCCTTGGTCAGGATCTCGAAGTCGCCGGGTCCCATCAGGCTCCCGCGCTCACGCGCACACGGCGCCCGTCCCACTTGTAGCGGCCTTCCAGGACGATGCGGACGGCGCGGGGGTAGATCCGGTGCTCCGCTTCCAGGATGCGTGCGGAGAGCCGTTCGACGGTGTCGTCCTCGGCCACGGGGACTGCCTCCTGCAGGACGATCGGTCCGCTGTCGAGCATGGCCTCCACGAAGTGCACGGTGGCTCCGCTGACCTTGACCCCGTGCTCCCAGGCCTGGCGCTGCGCGTCACGGCCCGGGAAGGCGGGGAGGAGGGACGGGTGCACGTTCAGGATGCGGCCAGAAAACGCCTCGAGGAACGCGGGCGAGAGCAGCCGCATGTAGCCGGCGAGGCAGACCAGATCGACGTCGTGCTCGCGCAGCACGGCGACGAGCGCGCGGTCGTGATCCTCGCGGGTGCGCCCCCCCTGCGGGCAGCACACGGCGGGGAGGCCGGCCACGCGGGCGCGATCGAGGCCAGGCACGCCGTCGACGTTGGAGACGACCACCGCGATGGCGCCGCCGAGCGTGCCCGCGCGCTGGGCGTCGATCAGGGCCTGGAGGTTGGAGCCGCGACCGCTGATGAGCACGCCGAGAGTCTTCACTGGCGTCCTCGCTCCGCGCCGGTCTTCGCTCGGACCTCTGCGCTCATTCGAGCGTGACGCCCGACCCCTTCACCACGGTGCCGATCACGAAGCTCGTCTCACCCCTCCGCTCGAGCGAATGTTCGACGTCGTGAAGGTCCCCGGGGCCGACGATCACGACCATGCCGATGCCCATGTTGAACGTGCGGTACATCTCGTCCTCGGAGACCGTCCCGCCCTTCTGGATGAGGCGGAACAGCGGCGGCACCTCCCACGCCCCCTTGCGCACGCGCGCGGCCAGGCCGGGAGGCAGCACGCGCGGGATGTTGCCGGGGAAGCCGCCGCCCGTGATGTGGGCGAGGGCGTGGATCTTGCGCCGTTCGAGGAGCGGTTCGAGGGGGGAGAGGTAACTGCGATGCGGCGCCAGCAGGGCGGCGCCCACGGTCGTGCCGAGCTCGGCGACCTCGGTGTCGACCCCATGACCCATCACGCCGAACAGCACCTTGCGGGCCAGGGTGTAGCCGTTGGTGTGCAGGCCGGAAGAGGGAAGGCCGAGCAGGATGTCTCCCTCGGCCACGGCGGCGCCGGTGAGTGCCTTCTCGCGGTCCACGACGCCGACGATGAATCCGGCGAGGTCGTAGTCCTCGGGGGCGTAGACGTCGGGCATCTGCGCGGTCTCGCCGCCGATGAGCGGGCAGCCGACCTCGAAGCAGGCGGCGGCCAGGCCCCGTACGATCGCCTCCACCTTGTCCACGTCGATCTTTCCGACGGCGAGGTAATCGAGGAAGAACAGGGGGACCGCGCCCTGCACGAGAATGTCGTTCACGCAGTGGTTCACGATGTCGTGGCCCACGCTGTCGTGGATGCCGGCCAGGATGGCCACCTTCGTCTTGGTCCCCACGCTGTCCGTCGACGCGACGAGCACGGGCTCGCGCAGGCGCGACAGGTCGGGCCGGAACATCCCGCCGAAGGACCCGATCTCGGGCGAGCTTCTTGATGCGGTCCTTGGCCTCGTCGGCGGCGGAGATGTCGACGCCCGCTTCGCGATAGTCCATCGCGGCGATTATCTCCCGTTCGGGCGTAACATCGCGCGATGAGCGGAGCCGGCCCGTTCACCGCCCTCGAGACGATGCTCGAGGACCGGCGGCAGCAGGTCGAAGCGGCGCTGCGGCGGCTGACGGGGCGAGGCCGCGCGCCTGCGGTCGAGGCGGCGCTCGCGGAGAGCCTGTTCGCCCCCGCCAAGCGCCTGCGGCCGATCGTCTCCCTCATGGTGGCGGAGGTCTTCCGCGCCGATCCGCGCCGCGTGCTCCCCGCGGGATGCGCGATCGAGATGGTGCACACGTCGAGCCTGATCCTCGACGACCTGCCCGCCATGGACGACGCCCGCGTGCGCCGCGGACGCCCGGCCTGCCACGTCGCTCACGGCGAGGCCACCGCGATCCTGGCCGCGTTCGCCCTCCTCAACCGGGCGTACGAGATCCTCGCCGAGGGATGGCCGGATGGACCGGACGCCGCCGTGCGCGGCGAACTCGCGCGCGACCTCGCGCGCGCGGTGGGGCTCGACGGGATGATCGCCGGGCAGGGCGAGGACCTGCGCCTGACCGATCGCACCATCGACTTCCAGACCCTCGAGTTCATCCACAGCCGGAAGACAGGGGCCCTCTTCACCTGCGCGGCCGCCCTGGGGGCGGCGGGGGCGCGCGCCTCGGCGGCGGAGACGGCCGCCGTGACCGCCTACGCCAAGAACCTCGGGCTGGCCTTCCAGATCGTGGACGACCTCATCGACGCGACCGGCGAGGCGGCGGCCGTGGGCAAGGACGTGGGCCAGGACCTGAAGAAGACGACATTCGTCTCCTTCTCCGGCGTCGAGGGCGCGCGGCAGCTGGCCGCGGAGCTGGTGGCGACGAGCGAGGAAGCGCTGCGCGGCTTCGGGCCGCGCGCGCAGCCGCTGCGCGATCTGGCGCGTTACGTGGTGGCGCGGAAGCGGTGACGGCGACGTGGTAGACGCGCGGAGGCGCCGACCGCGGCTAAAATGACCCGAGCGAGGAAGCCATGGCCAAATGTCCGGAGTGCGAATCCGATCTCGAGCTCGACGGCTACGAGCTGGACGTGGGCGAGAGCATCAACTGCCCGGAGTGCTCGATCGAGCTGAAGGTCACCGGGAACGATCCCATCAGCGTGAGCCTCGCGCCGGAAGAGTGACAAGCAGCGAGCGCCGGATTCACTCCGGCGCGAGCGACATGGGGGTAGCGCGTAGCGCGCAGGGGGGCGCATCTGTCCTAGCGAGGCGCGCCCCCCTGAATTGTCTAAGAAAAGCTCTCCAGCGCCGCCCGCTCGTCTTCGTGGATGTCGAACACGGGCAGCAGGCGGGTGATGTACAGCGACTGCTGGACGCGCGCGCTCTGGTTGAGGATCTTCAGGGTGGCGCCGAAATTCCGGGCCGTCTTGAGCCCGGCCACGAGCTCGCCCAGGCCCGCGCTGTCCATGAAGGAGACCTGGGAGAGGTTGAGCAGGATCTTCTTCCAGTTCTCGCCCAGCAGCTCGTCGATCGTCTCGCGCAGGATCTGGTCTCCCAGGCCCGCGCTGAGCTTGCCCTTCAGGTCGACGATGATCACGTCCCCGGACTTGCGCAGCTCGATGTGCATGCTCAGCCGACTCTAACACCAGGAGTCCGTCCGGGGAGGCGACGCATCCCTAGCTTAGCTCGCCATCGCCCGCTTGAAGGCCTCGGCGTTCCGCTGCACGGTGACGCGCTTGCGCGCCTCCTGCATGAAGGAGCGGAAGAGCTCGTCGCGGCGTTGCTGGCGCAGGGAGCCGATGAGGGCCACCTTCTCCTTCTCGAAGGCGGCGGGGTCGAACGCCTTCTTCTCGAGGACGCGGATGACCGCCCAGCCTCCGTGGACGCGGATGGGATCCGAAAGCGTCTGGTCCGGCAGGGCGTAGGCGGCTTCGTCGAGGGCGGCGCTGCTGCCGAGGTCACCCATGGCCTGGCCGCGCGAAACGAGGCCCGGCGTCTCCTTGCGGACGAGCCCCTGCGCGGCCGCCGCCTTCTCGAGGCCCGCGCTCGCCGCCCGCGCCTTGAC
>QHVP01000473.1 GCA_003222295.1 Acidobacteriota bacterium
CACCGGGGCGGAGATCTTCTTGCCGTTGATCGCGGTGCTCACGACCATGTCGCGCAGCTGGATGGGCGCGTTCCCTTCGTTCACCAGGAACACCTTCACCGTGTAGCGCTCGCCCGCCTTGGGGCTGGCGGGATCGATGTCGAAGTTGATCTTGCCAGGGAGGTCCGCCGCCGTGGAGCCCTTCTTCACGTCGACGCCGGGAGTGTTCTCGAAGCCGTCCGGCACCGACCCTCCAGGCCTCGTCTCGGTGCTGGCCGCCACCGTCTTCCCGGACGCGAAGCCCTTTCCGGCCGCATGCGTCCCACCGCCGCCCCCGCCCCCGCCGGTGGTGATCTGGGCCAGCGCACGCGCCTGCACGGCCGAGCTCTTGCCGTTGATGGCGCGGTTGTTCGAGGGATCGATCCCCAGCGCCTTGTCGTAGGCCGCGATGGCCTCGTCATCCGCGGAGGCGATGAACCCGTTGAGCTGCTGGCTTGCCTGCGCGGCCGCGGCGCGCCGCGCGGCGTCCGCCGCGACCTGGGCCGCCGCCTGCTCGGCGTCCTGGACGCGCGTGAGGATCTGGGACGCCTTGTTGTCCCAGGGGGCGAGGTCACGGCCGGCGTTGGCCTCCTGCTTCGCCTTCTCGAGATCCTTGGCGCGCAGGGCGTTCTCCGCGGCCCGGAAGTGCAGCTCGGCCTTCTGCCCGCTGAGCGCATTCTCGATGACGCTCTTCGCGTTGGCGTCGCCCTGATCCTCGGCCAGGGCGCGGCGCGCCTGGCTCATGGCCTCGTCGTAGTCGCCGCGGCTGAAGGCGGCCTTGGCCGCCCTCATGAACTTGCCCTTGGCCTCGATGGCCGGCATCGTGGCCGGCGGCGGCGGCTGCGTGGTCGGCGGGAGCGTGGGCACGGGCACGGTGGTGGGAACGGTATTGTCCGTCGGTCCCGCGATCGTGGTCGGCGGCGTCCCCGGCTGGGTCTTCTGCCAGTAGATGAACCCGCCCGCCACGACGAGGAGCACGGCCATTCCTCCCAGCACGACATAGAGGACGGGGTGCCCCGGCGCGGGCGGCGGCGGCGCGGGCGTGTACGCGGGACGAGCCGCGGCCGGCGTCGGACGCGGCCCGGGCGGCCGTGTGGCCGGCCGTCCCGCGCGCGCGACCTGACCGGGCTGCAAGACGGTCTTCGCGGTGCCGCGCCCCATGGTTCCCGGCTTCTTGACCGTGGGCGATGTCTGGCCGGAGGCCGTGGGGCCGAGGTTCATCGTCGCCCCGACCTCCGGCTCGTCGCCCGTGATCAGGGTCGGCCCCGAGGGCGTCTCCGTGAGCGGCTCCGGCGGCGGTCCCGACGGCTCCTCGAGGTCGAGTAAACCCTCGAGGGCGTTCACGGCGGACGCGGAGGTCGCGCGGCTCTTCAGGAACTCGCGCAGGTCCACCGCGAATTCGTAGGCGGTCTGGTACCGGTCGTCCAGGGACTTGGCCAGCGACTTCTTGAGCACCGGCATGAGCGCGTCGTACTCCGCGCCCTCCGGGATGAGGTCGAAGTTCGGCTCCTCGTGGGTGATCTTGTAGAAGATCGCCATGAGGTTGTCGGAGTGGAACGGACGGCGGCCGGCCAGGAGCTCGTAGAGCATGCAGCCGACGGAGAACAGGTCGCTGCGCCCGTCCACCTTCGCGCCCTTCACCTGCTCCGGCGACATGTAGTCCGCGGTGCCCACGATGTTGCCGGTGCCGGTCATGGAGGCGGTGGTCAGGCGGGCCACCCCGAAGTCCATGATCTTCACCGTGCCGTCCTGGTTGATGAAGATGTTCGCGGGCTTGATGTCGCGGTGCACGATGCCGGCCTGGTGCGCATGGGCGAGCCCGGCCAGGACCTGCACGATGATGTTGACCTTGCGCTCCAGGGTCAGGGGCGGAGGCGTGCGCACCGCCTTCTGCAGGTCCATGCCCTTGAGCAGCTCCATCGCGATGAACGGCGAGCCGTCGGTATGCGACCCGAGGTCGAAGACGTTCACCACGTTGGGATGCGTCATGCGCGCGACGGCCTTGGCCTCGCGCTCGAACCGCGTCTTGAGCTCAGGGTCGTCGGCGATGGAGGCGACCATCACCTTGAGCGCGACGTCGCGCTCGAGGATGGTGTCGTGGGCGAGGTACACGATCCCCATCGCGCCCTTGCCCAGCGGCTTGATGATGTCGTACTTGCCGATGCGGCCCGAAAGCTCCTTGATGGGCGCCGACGGCGCGGAAGGATTGGATTCGGGGTCGCTCATGACGCGGGGGACAACTCCTCTGAGGCCCTGGAATTAGAAGATAAACGTACCCCCGAGTCAACCAAGGCCGAGGGACGACGTGGCCGGCCGCACGCGGCGACTCGCGCGACCGGCGAGGCGCCCGGCCGAGACGGTGGGCCGGGTGCCGCTTCGGCGCTGGTAATCGTTACGGCCGCGCCTTGGAAGTGACCGCGAAATGATCCCGGCGGTTGCGCGCCCAGCAATCCTCCGTCGACTGCTGGCAGAGGGGGACTTCCTTGCCGTAGGACACCGTCTTGAGCCGGTCGGCGGCCACTCCGAGAGAGACGAGGTAATCGTAGGCCGCCTTGGCGCGGCGCTCGCCGAGGGCGAGGTTGTACTCCACGGTCCCGCGCTCGTCGGCGTGTCCCTCGACGGTCACCTTCAGGAAATCGAAGCGCTTGAGCGCGTCGGCGTTCTTGCCGAGCACGGCGCGGTCCGCCTCCCGGATGTCGGCGCGGTCGAAGTCGAAATGGATCTCCGAGAGCAGACCCATCCGCTCGATCTCGTCGGTGGCCATCTTCCGCATGCGGGAATACTCGTCCTCGACGGGCGTGACGTCGCGCGAGGGCGGCGGCTCCGGCGCCGGAGGCGGCGTAGCGGGAGCGACGGGCGCAGGCGCCGCCGGCGGAGGGGGCCCGGCCTGGCGGTGATGACACGCGGGCAGCGCGACCAGACCCGTCAGGGCGACGGCCAACACCGTCTGTCTCATGCGTGAATGCCCCTTTCGATGAGGCCGGCCCTCACGGCGGAGGGCCGGCGGGCCTTAGGGTTTCTTTTCTTCGTCCTCGCCCTTCATTCCCCTTCGGAAGTTCCGAATCCCCTCGCCGAGGCCACGGCCCAGCTCGGGGATCCGGCTCGTGCCGAAGATGAGGACGACGATGACGAGGATGAGGAGCAGCTCCGGAAAGCCGAGACCGAACATGAACGCCTCCCGCGTATGAGTACCGCACAAAGCACGGCGCTCCCAGATCTTATCCCAGAGGGGCCGGGGTCACGAATCGCTAAAATGGACGGGACCGGCCGGACCGACCGCCCGTCCGTTTTGCGACCCGTGACGCAGCTAGAATGCCCGCCAATCTGGAGGACTCACGCCATGCCTGATCGAGCCGAGAAGGGTCTCACACGCCGCCGGTTCCTGGAGAAAGCGGGCCAGGGCCTGGCCGCGGCCAGTGCCTTCAGCGCGATGGCCAATCGCGCCTTTGCCCAGGCGGTGCCCGAGCCGCCGGGCCGCAAGATGGGTTGGGCCATCGTCGGACTCGGCAACCTCGCCATCAACCAGATCCTGCCCGCGTTCGCGAAGTGCGAGAAGTCGAAGGTGGTGGCCCTCGTCAGCGGCCATCCGGACAAGGCCGCGAAGCTGGCCGCGCGTTACGGCGTGAGCCCGAAGAGCATCTACAACTACCAGAACTACGACTCGCTGAAGGACAACCCCGAGGTCGACGTCATCTATGTCGTCCTGCCCAACAGCATGCACGCCGAGTACACGATCCGCGGCGTGCAGGCGGGCAAGCACGTGCTCTCCGAGAAACCGATGGCCAACACGCCCGGGGATTGGAGCCGTTCAACAAGGAGATGATCCGGATGGCGCGCGAGCAGGACCTCGGCCCGGTCAAGGTCATCGTGGCCGACCACGGCTTCAACATCGGCGACCCGACCCAGTGGCGGCTCAAGAAGGAATTCGCGGGCGGCGGCTCCCTCATGGACATCGGCATCTACAGCCTGCAGGCCGCGCGCTACATCACGGGCGAGGAGCCCGTGGAGATCAACGCCGTGACGTACACGACGCCCGGCGACGTGCGCTTCAAGGAGGTCGAGGAGACGATCAACTTCCAGCTCGGCTTCCCCAGCGGCATCCTCGCCAACTGCACTTCGAGCTACGGCTACGCCGGGCAGAACAAGTACCGGGTCATCGCGACGAAGGGCTGGTTCGAGCTGGAGCCGGCGACGTCCTACACGGGCCTGCGCATGAAGATCCGGCGCAACAACGCGACCGAAGACCGGGACATGCCCCAGCGCGACCACTTCGCGCTCGAGATGGACCACATGTCCGATTGCGTCATGGAGAACAAGGTGCCGCTCACCCCAGGCGAGGAAGGGCTCCGCGATCTCAAGCTGATGATGGCGATCTACGAGGCGGCGCGGACGGGGAAGACGGTCAAGGTCTAGCGTCTAGCCCGGCCGGGGCGCGTCCGCAGGAAGGACCACGAGATTCAGGCGGCCGCGGCGATAGCCGGCGGGGTCGATGGCCGCATGCGCGTAGCCCGCGTCGCGCACCGCGCGCTCGACCGCGCCGCGCACGGCGGGATCGGCCAGGCGGCCGAGCTCCTCCGGAGCGATCTCGACCCGGCCAGTGTCGCCCAGGTGCCGCACGCGCAGCTCGCGGAAACCCAGGCGGCGCAGCCCCCGCTCCGCGGATTCCACACGCGACATCGCATCGCGGGTCACCGTCGTGCCGTAGGGCACGCGCGAGGCCAGGCAGGGCGAGGCCGGAAGGTCCCAGGTCGGCAGCCCCCGCTCACGCGAGAGGAGGCGGATGTCGTCCTTGGTCAGGCCCGCCTCGGCCAGCGGCGCGCGCGCGCCCGCCTCTTCGGCGGCGCGGCGTCCCGGCCGCACGTCGGAGAGGTCGTCCACGATGAGACCGTACGCGACGTGCGCGTACCCTTCCGCGCGCGCGAGCGGCACGAGGTGGGCAAAGAGCTCCGACTTGCAGAAGTAGCAGCGGTGGCGGTCGTTGCGCGCGTAGGCGGGGTTCGCCAGCTCCTGCGTCCGCACGAACCGATGGCGGAGGCCGAACTGGCTGGCAATCTGCGCGGCCATCCCGCGCTGCTCCTGGGCCAGCGACTCCGAGTCCGCGGTCACGGCCAGGACGCGCGCGCCCAGCACGTCCGACGTGCGCACGGCCAGGTAGGCGCTATCCACGCCGCCACTGAAAGCGACGAGCACGGATTCCATCTCGCGCAGGCGTGCATCGAGCGCGTCTTGCCGCGCGTGCGCGTCCTCCGGCCGTCCCGCTTCCGTCGTCGCTCTTCCCAATCGTCCTCTTCCTGCGGCGCCACGTCCAGCTCCAGGGGCGACAGGCCCACGACTTCGAGGTCCGCCCCGCACTCCGGGCAACTGATGATCTCCCCCTTGTCGACGTCGTACTCGTCGAGCTCGATATCCGCCTCGCACTCGGGGCAGACCGCCATGCGCGCTCCTCCGAACGACTTGATCATAGTTGAGCGACTCAGATGCGTGGTGTGGGATTCTTGCGCAAGGCGGCCTCCAGGCGCTGCGCCTTGCCGACTTCTTCTCGCGCCTTGACCCCCTGCCCCTGGCGGTTGTAGACGTCCGCCAGCACGTAGTGGCCGAGGGGCGCGACGTCGGAGACGGGCTGGGCCTCGAGCCCGCGCCGGGCCAGGTCGGCCGCGGCGTCCAGATGACCTGCCCCGAGCTCCTCGCGGGCAAGATACCAGTAACAGGCGCCGAAGTCGGGGGCCTTCTCGATGCCTTGCCGCAGCTCGGCCAGGTACCCCTCGCGATCGCCGCGGGCGCGCCGGATCTGCGCCAGGTTGAACCAGGCCCGGCCGTGATCGGGATAGGCCTCGAGCTCGGCGCGGTAGAGCACCTCCGCCCCCGCGACGTCGGAACGCGCCTCGCGAATGCGGCCGAGGTTGTAGTGGGCCGTGCGCAGGCCCGGTTCCAGGGCGAGTCCCTTGCGTACGAGCTCCTCGGACTTGCCCAGGTCCCCGCGTGTGAACGCAATGACACCGAGCCCGTTGTAGGCGGCCCCCATCTTCGGAT
>QHVP01000476.1 GCA_003222295.1 Acidobacteriota bacterium
GTCCAGCGACATCGAGATCTTGAAACGCAATCTGGACAAGTGATCCCTCCCGCCGCTCGAGGTCAGCGCGCGGTCCAGCCTCCGTCGATGAGCAGGGTGGTGCCCGTCACCAGCGATGCCGCGGGCGAAGCAAGGTAGACCACCGCCGCCGCCACCTCCATGGGTTCGCCGATGAGGCCGAGGGGAATTCGGGAGAGGACGTCGGCGCGGAACGCCTCGTTGGCCAGGCACTCCGCGGTGCCGGGGGTCCGGATGAACGTGGGCGCCACCGCGTTCACGGTGATGTTGTGGCGCGCCCATTCGACGGCCAGGCACTTCGTGAGGTGCGAGATCGCGGCCTTGGTCATGCAGTAGACGGACTCCGTGGGCAGGGCCACGAAGCCGGCCTGCGAGCCCAGGTTGACGATGCGCCCGTACTTCTGGCTGATCATCACCCGCCCCGCGGCCTGGCTCGCGAAGAACGTGCCCTTCAGGTTGACGGCGAGGGTCAGGTCGAAGTCCTCCTCGCGCACGTCCTCGGCGGGATTCTCGGGAGCCAGCCCGGCATTGTTCACCAGGATGTCCAGGCGCCCGAAGTGCGCGGCCGCCGCGTCGATGGCCTGGCGCACCTCGAGAAGGCGCGTCATGTCCATCTGCAGAGGCAGCGCGCGCCGGCCCAGGCCTTCGATCTCCCGGGCGAGATCGCCCCCCGTGCGCGCATCGCGCAGGCCCAGCGCGACGTCCGCGCCGGATTGGGCGAGGGCGAGCGCGCACGCGCGGCCGATGCCGCGCGCGGCGCCCGTCACCAGGGCGACCTGCCCGCGGACGTCGAACCGCGGAAGCTCGCCGCTGCCCATCAGAACGTCAGCTTGACGCCGAACTGCGCCTGTCTCGGATCGCGCGCCACGGTCGCCCGGCCGAAGTTGGCCGAGGGCGTGAAGGCCGTGATCGTGCTCGCGGTGGCGGCACGCCCGGTGTCGAGGGTGGCCGACGTCGAGCTCAGGCTGTTGGAGACGCTCGTGAAGTTGACGCGGTTGAAGACGTTGAAGACCTCGAACCGGAGCTGGGCCTTCACCCTCTGGCTGAGCTTGATGTTCTTGTAGAGCGATGCGTCCACCTGGGCGAAGTTGGGACCTTCGCAGACGCCGCGGCCGGAGTTGCCGAAGGTGCCGAGCTGGAAGCCCACCAGCGTCCAGGCCGCCGGGTTGAGGATCTGCTCCCGGGGGCCGCTGCCGTGGCAGTCGACGCCGGCGACCACGTTCGGCCGCTGGGTCGACGTCTGGCCCGTGCCGGAGACGCGGTTGGTGAGCCCGGGGACGGACCCCGTGAACACAGTGAAGGGATGCCCCGACGCGTACTGGGCGATGGTCCCCACCTCCCAGCCGCCCAGCACGTTCTTCACGAAGCCCGACTTGTCGTCGAACTCAGGCAGGACGAGCACGAGGCTGGCGTTGAAGATGTGCTTGCGGTGGCTCGTGGTCAGGCCGCGATCCAGGCCGGGATCCTCGCGCAGGCTGGTCGTCGTGGAACCGAGGTCGTTCTCGCCTCCGGTGAGGCTCACGGTGCCGATCGTGCGCGAGAACGTGTAGGAGCCCTGGAACTGCGAGCCGTGCCCGAAGCGGCTCACCAGCTGCGTCTGCAGCGAATGGTAGACCGAGCTGCCGTTGTGGTCGAGGATCGCGATGCTCGCGTTGCCGAAGACGCCGAAGGGGCGCAAGGCCGCGCGGGCGGAGCTGCTGCTGCCGGCGCGAATGAAGTCGAGGCGATCGGGCACGCCGTTGTGGTTGTTGTCGCCCGGTGGGACCTGGTTGGCATCGTAGGGATGCAGCAGGTCAAACCCCTTGCTGCCCACGTAACCGAGCTCGAGGGTCGTGTTGCGTGCAATCTCACGCTGGACGGACGCGTTCCACTGCCAGGTGTATCCCATCCTTCCGGACGTATCGAGCCCGTACAGGGGGATGCCGTCGTCGGTGGAGAAGGCGTCCGGGAACGGCTCCGCGCTGCTGTCCAGCGTGCGGCTGCCGAGGCGTTGCCGGTTGAACGGGGGGTTGAAGCCGAGGTTGAGGCCGTTCTGGAGCGACTCGCGCTCGATGAACCGGCCCACTCCCGCGCGCACGGCCGTCCGGCCGTTGCCCGAGACGTCCCAGGCGATCCCCAGCCGTGGCGCGAAGTAGCTCTTGGTCTTCGTCAGCGCGCGGCTTGGTCCCGCCGTCCCTCCGCGCAGTCCCGCCGTCTGGCAGGCATTGGAACCCGGCGGCAGGAGCATGCCGTTGCAGGGATCGCCGCCCAGGGCGGGATTGAACGCCGACGCGTCCCAGCTCGAGATGGTGTCGCCGAGGTCGTAAGGGTTCTCGAAGCGCGACCAGCGCACGCCGAGGTCGAGGGTGACGTGGGGTTGGAGCTTCCACGAATCGGCCAAGTAGGCCTCGACGTCCCGCCACCGTTGCTGGATCGAGCGCTCCGCCGCCGGCTCGCTGAAGTCGAAGGCCATGCCCCGCAGAAGCAGGTCGGCGAGCACGTTCCCGGTGGTGTCGTCGTTCCCGGTCAGTCCCACCGCGTCGTTGAACGTCGACGACTCGGCCGAACCCTGATCGAAGACGTCTTCGTTCTTCTGGTTGTAGCTGGCGACGGCGCCCACCTTGAGGAAGTGCTTGCCGAACACGGCCGAGAAATCGTCCTTGAGCACGAAGAGGTTCTGGTTGTTCTTGAAGGGGGCCATGTTCTGCAGCGTGGTGCCGTAACTTCCGCGGCCGGAGAAGATCGGGTGGCCGCGATCGGCCCCGTATTCCTTGAGGCCGACGGGGAAGATGCTGGGGATGGCGGCGTTGAGCTGGTCGTTGAGCAGCGGAGTGTCGCCGCCGCGCGTCACCGTGATCACGTTGGCGGAATAGTTGAAGGTGAGGCTGTTCACGCCTTTGGAGCCGATGTTCTTGGTGAGGGTTGCGGTCAGCGAGCGCCCCGGCTGGTCCCAGTTCGAGTCGACGGCCGGGAAGGGGTCGTCGCCCCACAGCGTCTCCTGTGCGCTGGGGGAGTTGTTCTTCCAACTGTCCTGGGTGTAGCGAACCATCACGTGCGTGCGCTGGGTGAGGCTCCAGTCCACGCGCGCGTTCTCCTGCCGCCAGTTGATGGGCGTGTTGAGGGCGGTCACCCAGTTGTTGCAGCTCCCCGAGGTGGAGGTGTTGGGGAGCGGATAGAGCTGCATGACCAGGAGTCCCGCCGGAGAAATGCGGTTCTGGGGGATGCGGTTGCCGGGGAAGGGCTGCCCGGTCAGCGGATCTTTGGGCGTGGGTGAGGAACAGCCGGCGACGACGGGCGCGCTGAAGTCTCCGCTGCGCTCGGCCGCGGTGGGCACGAACGCGCTCCGCGTCAGCCCGCGCTTCTCACGATTCCATTCCTGGGAGAGGAAGAAGTGGAGCTTGTCCTTGATGATCGGGCCGCCGAGCGTCCCTCCGAAATCGTGGCTGCTCAGGGGTCCCTTCGGCCGGCCGGCCTTCTTGAGGAAGTACTCCGTGGAAGCCAGGGAGTCGTTGCGTCCGAAGTAGTAGGCGGCGCCGTGGAAGTCGTTGGTGCCGCCACGCGTGACGATGTTCACCTGGGCCCCGGAGGCGCCGCCGAACTCGGCCCCGTAGCTGTTCCGGTGGACCTTGAACTCCTCGATGGCGTCCACGGACGGGAAGACGAGGATGGTGGCGTTCGAGCCGACGTCGTTGTTGTTGGCACCGTCCACGGTCCACATGTTGTGCCCTTGCCCGCTGCCGCTCACCGCGAGCTGGATGTGGGACATCAGGCCCCGGTTCTTCGTGTCGAAGCCATCACCCTGGCTGACCCCAGGCATGAGCGTGCCGAGCTGCAGGAAGTTCCGGCCGTTCAAGGGAAGCTCGCGGACCTGCTCGCCGGTCACGAGGCCGGCGACCTCTCCTCCGATCGTCTTCACCGCGACCGCCGGGACTTCGACGGTGACGTTCTCCGTCAGGTTGCCGGTCTCGAGGCGCACGTCGACGGCGCGCACGTCGGCGACGTTCAAGGCCACTCCTCTCACCTGGGAGGACTTGAACCCGGTGAGGGCCACCTCGACGGCGTAGGTGCCGAGAGGCAATTCCGGGAAGGAGTAGACGCCAGAGCCATTGGTGACCGTGGAGCGGGTGAAACCGGTTCCCTCGCTCTTCACCGTCACGTTCGCTCCCGGGACCACGGCCCCGGTGCTGTCCGTCACCGTGCCGCGGATCGTCGCCGAGATGTTCTGGGCGATCGACGGCAGGGCGAGCAGGACAAGGACGACGGTCAGGCACGCGAGCGTCTTGCGCATGAAGGGCCTCCGATCCGCTGGATCGACGTGTGAGATTTCAGGGGCGCGCCAATACTGGGCCAGGCCGCCGCCTGATTTCAAGCGCTTTCGCGCCGGGCGCTCGCTAGCGCGGAGGCGGGGAGAGGAAAGACACGGAGACGGGGGCGCCAACCTCGGCGGTCTGGCCCGTCGCCTTCAGGCGGCCCGTCTTGGGGTCGATCGCGAACACGACGACCTGGTCCGACTTCTGGTTCCCGACGAGCATCCACCGCCCGCTGGGGTCGATGCCGAAGCCGCGCGGCGTCTTCCCTCCCGACGCCACGTGCTCGACGAGCGTGAGACGGCCCGTGGCCGCGTCGCGCGCGAACACCGCGATGTCGTCCGGCCCGCGCTGCGACGAGTACACGAAGCGTCCGCTCGGGTGCACGACGATCTCCGCTCCGCTGTCCGCGGGCGTGGGCGCCGCGCCGCCCGGCATGGCCGACACCGTCTGGTACTCCGTGAGCTTGCCGTCGCCGTACTTGAAACCGGAGACGGTGACCGTCATCTCGCTGAGGACGTAGACGTCCTTGCCCTCGGGCGAGAAGGCGAAGTGCCGCGGACCCGAGCCCGGGGCGAGGGACGCGTACGGGGGCGTGGCCGGAGTCAGGGCCCCGCTCTTCGCGTCGAACCGGTAGACCAGGATCTGATCCAGGCCGAGGTCGGCGGCCAGCGCGAACCGGTTCGCCCGGTCCGTCTCGATCATGTGCCCGTGGGGCCCCTTCTGGCGCTTGGGGTCGGCTCCCATGCCCGCGTGCTGGACGAAAGACGACGCCGCCTCCACTCCGCCGTCGGCGCGAATGGGCAGGCTGGCCACGCTCCCGCTGCTATAGTTCGCGACCAATACGTGACCTCCGCTGCGGTCCACGAACAGATGGCAGGGGGCGGTCCCGCGCGACGAGGCACGGCTCAGCGCGCGCAGGTCACCCGTCGCCTCATCGATGGCGAACGCGCTCACCGCGCCCGCCTTCTGCCCTTCGTAGTCGTCGATCTCGTTCACCGCGTAGAGGAGCGGCCGGGTCGGATGCAGGGCGAGGAAGGACGGGTTCTCCGTCTCCGCCGCGACGCGCAGGGTCCCCAGCCTTCCCGTCGCCGCGTCGAACGGCGCGACGTAGATGCCCTTGCTCCGGGGGCCGGTGTAGGTGCCGAAGTAGACGAGGCCCTGGCCTTTCGCCGGTGCCGGGCTCGGTGAAGGGGAGGCGGCCACGGCCCCGCTCGCGCACATCAGCGTCATCAACACCAGCCCTCGCGGAACGATCGACGTCGAGAGGATCATGGCGCCATCATACGGCCAGCCACTCCCCTTCGAACACGATCTCCACGTCGCCGACCTGCCGTACGTGGCCGCCCTCCGGCCATTCCACGTCGAGGGTGCCGCCATCGCAGACGACGCGCAGACGGCGGTCGACGACGCCCCTCACGATCGCGGCCACGGCCGCGCTCGCGGAGCCCGTGCCCGAAGCGCGGGTGTAGCCGACGCCGCGCTCCCAGAAACGCACGCGCAGCTCGGACCGCGAAGGGCTGGAGACGAACTCCACGTTCGTGCGCTGCGGGAAGAACGAATGGCGTTCCAGGAGCGGCCCCAGGCGGTGCAGGAGCGCGTCGTCCGCGGGCGCGTCGAGGAACACCGCGCAATGCGGGTTGCCCAGGGAGGTCGCGGTCACGCGCACTGTCTCGCCCTCGACGCGCAACGGATGGTCGACGACGCGCGGAGCGGGCGGATCGAGGGCCACCGGGATGCGCGTGCTCTCGAGGACGGCCTCGCCCAGGTCCGTGGTGATGCGGTATCGCCCCTTTCCGACCGTCGCCACCTCGACCGGGCGCGGGCCGGCGCCCGTGTGCACGACGTGGCGGGTGGGCCGCGCCCCCGTCCACACCATGTAGCCGGCGAGGCAGCGGAGCCCGTTGGCGGAGATCTCCGCCTCTCCGCCGTCCGCGTTGATCAGGCGCATGCGTACGCCGTCGGGGGCGAGCGCGTGGAG
>QHVP01000477.1 GCA_003222295.1 Acidobacteriota bacterium
GGGGTACGAGTCCTAGAGCGACGCCGACCGCGACCGTCGCCCCCGCCGTGGCGAGGAGGACGGAGGGACTGATCCAGCCCGACACCGAGTCGGGTGTGGGAAGTTGGCCGAGCCGATCGCCGAGCCAGCGCGGCACGACCTGGACGCCGACGGCGGCCAGCAGGAGCCCGCCCATCCCGCCGACGAGGGCGAGGAGGACGCCCTCGGCGAGGAACTGACGGACGAGGTGCGTCGGCCGCGCCCCCAGGGCCAGCCGCACGACGATCTCCCGCTCGCGCGCGGCCGCCCTGGCCAGGATGAGGCTGCCCACGTTCGCGGAGGCGATCAGCAGGAGCAGGAACACCGCTCCCTGGAGCAGCCAGAGCAGCGGCCGGACGTCGCCCACGTAGAGGTCGCGGATCGGACGCACGTCGACCCTCCAGCCCGCGTTCGAGGCGGGATGCTCGCGCGCGAGCTGCGCGGCCAGCCGCGTCATCTCCTCGTGCGCCCGCTCGAGGGGCACTCCGCGGCGGAGGCGCGCGATCACGCGCAACGGATGGAGGTCGCGGTTGCCCAGCAGGTCGGCGCCGAGCACGAGGGGCGTCCAGACGTCCGTCCGGCCGCCGGGATGCGCGAACTCCCGCGGCATCACGCCGACGACGGTGTGAGGACGGCCGTCGAGCGTCATCGTCCGGCCGATGACGTCGGTGTCGCCCCCGAAACGGCGGCGCCACAAGCTCTCACTGATCACCGCGACGTCGTCGCGCCCCGGCCGCGCGTCGTCGGGCAGCAGCGTGCGCCCCAGCCGCGGCGTGGCTCCGAGCAGGGCGAACAGGTTGCCGGAGAACTGCCAGCCGACGAGCGACTCGGGTTGCGGGGTGCCCGTCAGCGTGTACCCGCGGTCCCAGTAGCAGGCGATCTCGTCGAGCGGAGTGGCGCGTACGGCGGACCACTCCTGGAAGTCGGCGCCGGAGACCTTGCCGTAGCGGCCGCGCTGCGGATGCCACTCGGAGAGCGCGACCAGGCGGCCGGGCTCGCGATACGGCAGCGCGCGCAACAAGACGGCATCGACCAGGCTGAAGAAGGTGGCGTTGGTGCCGATGCCGAGCGCGATGGCCAGCGTCGCCGTCACCGTGAAGCGCCGGCTCCTCCAGAGGACGCGGGCCGCCTGCGACAGGTCGCGGCCCAGGTCGTCGGCCCACCGGGTGCCGCGCGCCTCGCGGCAGTCCTCCTTCACTTGCTCGAGGCCACCGAACAGGACCAGGGCCCGGCGCCGCGCCTCTGCCTCGTCCAGGCCTTCGCGCACGTCATCGGCGACCTGCCGCTCGATGTGGTCGCGCAGCTCGGCGTCGAGCTGCCTCTCCATCCGCTGGCGGTGGACCATGCGCCGCCACCAGCTCATCGCCGCTCACCCTCGGGGTCACCCAGGATGAGGCCGACGGCCTCCACGAGCTGCCGCCAGTTCGCGGTCTCGCTCTCGAGGCGGGTCCTCCCGCGCGCGGTCAGGCGGTAGAATTTGGCTTCACGGCCGGTGTCGGTGAGCTTCCAGTCCGCGGAGAGCGCCCCCTTGTTCTCGAGGCGGTGGAGCGCGGGATAGAGCGAGCCCTGCTGCACGGCCAGCACCTCGCGCGACGTCTGCTGGATGCGTCGCGCGATGGCGTAGCCGTGCATCGGCCCGAGCGCGAGCACGCGCAGGATCAGAAGGTCGAGCGTGCCCTGGGGAAGGTCGGTCTGCGCGGGAGCCCCCATACCTATCGCTTCTACATATCATCGCCCATCGCGCGGGGTCAAGCCCGGACGGCCGGGCCTCGTCAGCGCGGCCGCGTGGGTCCGGAGCCCGCGCCCGTGCGGGCCAGGGCCGCCGCGATCTCGTCGAGGTCCGCCCCCGAAAGGTCCAACGCGGCCGCTCCGATCCAGCCGTCCACCTGCTCCGCGGAGCGCGCGCCCACGATGGCGCCGGTGACGCCGCTCCAGGCGAGAGTCCATGCGATGGCCACCGCCGACACGCTCACGCCGTGGCGCCGGGCCACCGGTCGCAGGGCATCGCGCAAGGCGAGGTTGCGATCGAGGTTGGGGGCCTGGAACTCCGGCGCGCGGCGGCGCCAGTCGTCCGGAGCGAGGCGCGCGACGCGCGCGGCATCGAAGCGGTCGGTCAGGATGCCGGACTGCATCGGGCTATAGCAGACGGCGCCCGTGCCGTGCGCGATGCACCAGGGGATCTCGCGCTGCGCGGCGTCGCGGCGGATGAGCGAGAAGGGCGGCTGCAGCGAATCCACGTGACGTACGGCCTCGCAGCGCTCGAGCAGGTCCAGGCCGAAGTTCGACACCCCGGCGGCGCGCACCTCCCCTGCTCGACCAACCGCGCCATGGCCGCCCAGGAATCCTCGATGGGGATGCCGGACTGATCCG
>QHVP01000478.1 GCA_003222295.1 Acidobacteriota bacterium
TCTTGAGGGCCCCAGCCGAAAGACCATCCCCCGCCGCCGGCGGCCCAGGCCCCGAACCCCACGCGCGTGATCGCGAGCCCGCTCGAGCCGAGCGGGCGGGTGGGCGGGCTCACCTCAAGACTTGCGGGAGCGCCGGCGGGCAGGGACCGTGACCTTGACGTCGGGGGACCGGGCCAGCGCCTTCAAGGTTTCGATATCGCGCGTGAGCGCCTTTTCCGTGGCGCGGACCTTCTCCAGCCGCTCGAGCAGGGCCATCCGCTTCTCGCCCTCCAC
>QHVP01000479.1:0-1008 GCA_003222295.1 Acidobacteriota bacterium
GGACTCGCGGAAGATGCCGATGAAGACGGCCACCGCCGCCGGAAAGAAACCGAGGATGGGCACGGACTGCAGCACGTCGAGCGTGGGCAGGATGATGCGCCGGGCGAAGGGCGAGCGCGCGGCCAGGCGGCCCACGGCGAGGGCGAGGGTGACCGCGAAGAAGTAGGCCAGGGCCAGGCGGGCCAGCGATCGCACGAGGTACAGGGGGATCAGGAACGGGCTCGGATCCAGCTCGGGGGCGTCGAACGGGCGCAGGTGCGAGCGGCCGAGCAGGATGATGATGACGAGCGCGCCGATGAACACGAGCAGCCCCACGTCGATGGGCAGGGAAGGGCGGAGACGGCGCGGCGAGGGCGCGGAGGCGGACACGGGAAGACCCGACGGGAATGATAGCGCCGCGGCCGGCGCGCGGCGTCAGCGGGTCAGGGGCGGGTGCCGGAGTCGCAGATGTTCTCCGGCGCCTGATTGCGATGGGCGAGCGCGAAGCGGCGGATCGCGTCGGGGCTCACGCAGTCGCCTTCGAGGACGAAGTTCGCGGCGATCGCGGTCACCGGGCGCGTGAGCAGGGGGTCCGGGGTGAGGAGAGAGCGCGGGTGCCCGCACTGCGCATCGTTGGGCAGGGCGCGGAACGTGTCGGTGAGGGCGGAGACGAGGGCGGGCGCGGCGTCAGGCCGATGCACGAGCACGATCGCGCCGTGCTCGAGGTTGTGCACCCAGTAGGGGCGCGCGACGGCGGTCGTGTAGGCCTGGTATCGCGCCCACACCGGATAGTGCGGACCCGAGGCCGGCGGGTTGTGCTGATAGTTGACGGTCGAGCCTTCCGCGACGTGGATCCAACCCTCGTTCGGGACCGCGGACTCGGTCATCGTGCACGAGCCGGTGTCCGCGGGCGGCGTCGACGGTGTATTCGTGGAGCCGGAGCCGCCGCATCCGGCCAATGAAATCGTGAGGACGACCACCCACTTTCGCATCGCCCCCATTTAACACTGCTTTATTTTTCCGCGGAAA
>QHVP01000479.1:1059-2667 GCA_003222295.1 Acidobacteriota bacterium
CTTTTGGCAGACGATAACTATTCGTTCCCCAAGGCGACCGCACCGCGGACCAAGTCCGGCGTGCTGGACGCCGTCTCGTCGGCGACCGGCCTGCCGCGCAAGCACGTCGGGAAGGTGCTCGGCGCGCTGGCGGCCCTCGTTGCCGTCGACATGGCGAGGCACGGCGGCTTCACGCTGCCTGGGCTCGCTAAGATGAAGGTGGTGAAGAAGGCCGCCACCAAGGCTCGGAAGGGGATCAACCCTTTCACCAAGGAGCCGACGATCTTCAAGGCCAAGGCCGCACGCAAGCTCGTGAAGATCCGGCCGCTCAAGGCGCTCAAAGACGCGGTGAAGTAGTTCCCGAGCGGCGAGCGCCTGTCGCGGAATCCGACGGCGCTCGTCGCCTCGTTCCTTGCCCGGACCCGAGCCGACAGCTCAGGGTCCTCCCACCGAGAAAACGGCCAGATCCCTACTTCGGGGGGATGCCGGCGCTCGCCTCGGCCATGTGGACGTCTGAATCGTCCGCGGACGTCGTCGCGCTGGAGGTCGGTGAGTTGCGCACGCGATCGCGAATGCGGAATCCGTCGATACCAGCCGCGAGCAATCCGAACAGCAGCAACGAGATCCCGAAGTTCCTCAGCATGACGATCTCCTCTCGTGGGCAAGGCCTTCCGGCCATCCCCAGGTTGCATTCTAGTCAAAACGGATATATTGTGGCTACCCGCCGCGGCGAACTGTACGCGCGCGCGGTCACAGACGCAAGCGCTTTTTTCAGGTACCCGCTTCGGCGACTTGACGTAGGCGAAATCCGGCGTAGAGTGACGCCCATGCCCACCCTGCTAGACATCGCCGCCGACCTTGTCTCCATCGAGCCCGCCAGCCAGGCTACCCGCCTATTGGGCCGTCTGATGGAACACACGCGCGCCACCGCCGGAGCCGTCCTTGTCCCCTCCGACAAGGACCTCCGCGTGTTCGTGAGCCGCCAAGCCAGCCTCGAACGTCTTTCCCAAGGACGCTCTGCCGTGGCCGCACAGCGCCTCCTTCTGCAACGAGGCGAGGCCGTGTCGGCCGACGGCATTACGCTCCTTCCCTTGACCCGAGACTCGGGCCTCATCGGAGTCGTCCTCCTGGAAGGAGCGACGTCATCAGTCGAGGGAACCGATCTCATCCTGACCGCCATTGTGGCAGCAGTGATGGTCGCCATGGCGCCGCGCCCACTCGCCGGTGATCTGGATCAATTCGTCGGCATTCGTTCCGACGAGCTGGAGCGCCACCGTCTCATCGAGCTCCTCAAGCGCAACGAATGGAACCTTGCCCGCGTCGCGCGGGTCCTTGGCGTCACTCGTCGCACCGTCTACATGCGCCTCAAGAGATATGACATCGCACGGCAGAAGGTTCCGAAGACCGTGAAAGGGGTCCTCGTATGAGCGGCACTGAACTTCTCGTCAATCACGCGATGAAGCTGGTCCTCATCGCCATCCTGGCCGGACTCTTCGCCCGCAAACGGGCGCACCTGTGCTGGAGCTTCGTGGCCTACTTGGTCACGGCGCTGGTGTGCAACTCGCGCATGAGCTTCTGGCCCGAACAGTTCTATCGGCTCTGGTTCTACTCGCTCACCCAGGACCTGCT
>QHVP01000071.1 GCA_003222295.1 Acidobacteriota bacterium
CCTACGCGCTGACCGTAGGCGCGCAGTTCATCGCCTCGGGCGCGCACCGCAAGGTCCTGGTGATCGGCGCGGACGTGATGTCGACGATCATCGACTACCAGGACCGCACGACCTGCGTGCTGTTCGGGGACGGAGCGGGCGCCGTGCTCCTGGAGCCGTCCACCGACGACACCGGGATCATCGACTTCTACAACGAGGTGGACGGCTCCGGCGGCTGCTACCTGATCATGCCCGCGGGCGGCAGCGCGCGGCCGGCCTCGCACGAGACGGTCGATCAGCGCATGCACTACGTGCACCAGGACGGGCCCCACGTGTTCAAGTACGCGGTGCGCAAGTTCGCGGAAGCCAGCCAGATCGTCCTCGAGCGCAACGGCCTGAGCGCGGCCGACATCGACCTCTACGTCGCCCATCAGGCCAACGCCCGGATCATCGACGCCTCCCGCGAGCGCCTCGGGCTCCCCGAGGAGAAGGTGATCAAGAACATCGAGCGCTACGGCAACACCACCGCTGCCACCACGTGGTGCTGACCTCGGTGGGCGCCGGCCTCACCGTGGGATCCGTCCTCCTGCGCTGGTCCGGCGTGCCCTGGTAGACCACGGTCCGACATGAAGCGCGAGCCGCTGGGCGCGTCGCTGCTCAACCTCGGGCACGCCCCGGACGCCTTGGCCGAGTTCGAGTGATCTCGTTCGCCCTCAGCCTCGTCCGCATCGTGCTCGTGCTGATGGCCGTCCGGCTGGTCCTGCGTTTCCTCGCCGCCGTGGTGCACGGCTACCAGAGCGCGCCGCGCGCCGCGCCGGCCACGGACATGGTGCGCGACCGCGTGTGCGACACGTTCCTGCCGCGCTCGCGGGCCCTGGTGGCGATGGTGGACGGACGCGAGCAGCATTTCTGTTCCGTCGAGTGCCGCGACCGCGCGCGCCGGCTCCTCGCCACGTGAGCCGCGACCCTCGTGCATCCGATGGGAGGACCGACGAGGCGCAGCTGCGCTGCGACATCGTCGAGGTGGGCCGGCGCCTCTACGCGCGTGGCCTGATCGGCGGCCACGAGGGCAACGTCTCCGTGCGCCTGGACGCGTCCCTCCTGATCACGCCCGCGGGCGTGTGCAAGGGGTTCCTGACCCCGGAGATGATCGTGCGCACGGACCTCGAAGGGCGGCCCCTGGACGGAGGGCGGGCCTCCACGGAGACGCTCATGCACACCGCCGTCTATCGGCGGCGCGCGGACGTGCACGCCGTCGTGCACGCGCATCCGCCGACGGCGACCGGGTTCGCGGTGGCCGGCATCGCGCTCGACCGGCCGCTCATCGCGGAGGCGGTGGTCACGCTGGGGCCCGTCCCCGTCATCCCCTACGGCCAGCCCTCGACGGAGGAGCTGGCCGACCGCGTGGGCCGCGCGGTCTGCGAGGCCCAGGCCCTGCTCATGGCGAACCACGGCGCGCTGGCCGTCGGGGCGACCCTCGAGCAGGCGTGGGAGCGCATGGAGACGCTCGAGCAGCTGGCGCGGGTGACGCTGGTGGCGCGCATCCTCGGGCGCGATCATCTCCTCCCCGGAGCCGAGGTCGGGCGCCTGGAGGAGTCGCGCGCCCGCTCCGGCTATCCACCGCCCGTCTGCGATCCGGAGCCGCCGCCGGGGCCGCGTCCCGCCGCGGGCAAACCGTCCGGGGGCGCGGTCACGCTCAGCGAAACCGAGCTCGTGAAGCTCATCACGGAGGCCGTGGAGCGCTTCCGATCCTGATCCAATCGTCGTGGCCGGCGGGCTTGACTCCGTCTCGTGCTCGGTTCAGAGTCGAGACGGCTCGGAGGGTGTGAATGGGTGAAGCGCTGGGGATGATCGAGACGAGAGGGCTGGTCGCCCTCATCGAGGCCGCCGACGCCATGGTCAAGGCGGCCAAGGTCACCCTCGTCGGGTACGAGAAGATCGGATCGGGCTACGTCACCGCGCTCGTGCGCGGCGACGTGGCCGCGGTGAAGGCGGCCACCGACGCCGGCGCCGCCGCCGCCCGCCGCGTGGGCGAGCTCGTCTCCGTCCACGTGATCCCGCGGCCGCACGGCAACCTCGAAGACGTCCTGCCCATCGGCAAGGCGTCGAAGTAGAACCGTGATTTTGGGGCGCGTGGTCGGGACGGTGGTCGCCACGCGCAAGGACGACCGGCTCGTGGGGGCCAAGCTCCTGGTGGTGCGCACCACCGACCCCAGCGGCCGCGACGAGGCCGGCCACATGGTCGCCATCGACACCGTCGACGCGGGCCTGAGCGACCGCGTGCTGGTGGTGACGGGCTCGTCCGCGCGCATGGCCTCCGGCCTCAAGGACACGCCCGTGGACGCGGCCATCATCGGCGTGATCGACAGCGTCGAGATGAAGGAGTAGGGCCGTGTTCCTGGCACGGGTGGTGGGAACGGTGGTGGCGACGCGCAAGGATCCCGGCCTCCTGGGGACGAAGCTCCTCGTCCTCCAGCCCGTCAAGAACGACGGCACGCCCTCCGGCAAGACGCTCGTCGCGGTCGACTCCGTGGGGGCGGGGGTGACGGAACAGGTCTTCTACGTGCGCGGGCGCGAGGCCTCCGTTCCCTTCCTGCCCGACGAGGTCCCCACCGATGCCGCCGTCGTCGGCATCGTCGACCACTGGTCCCTGAGCTAGCCGCGATGCAGATCGGACGGGTGGTCGGAACGGTGGTGGCGACGCAGAAGAACGCGAAGCTCGAAGGGGCGAAGCTCCTGCTCATCCAGCCCGTCGATCCTTCCGGGGCGCCGAAGGGGCCCACCGTGCTCGCCATCGACTCCGTGAGCGCCGGCATCGGCGATCGCGTGCTGCTCGTCCAGGACGGAAAGGCGGCCATCCAGGCCCTCGGGCGCGGGGTGGCGGCGGTGGACGCGGCCGTGGTGGGCGTGATCGACGAGGTGGAGATGGGCGCGTGAGGCGCCCGCGCATCTGATCATGGACGACGCGCGCATCGACCAGCTCCGCCGTGAGGTGCTCGGGCAGCTCGGCGCCTCTCCGGCCGAGCGCGCCACCCACGACCTCGAATCGCGCGTGGCCGCCCTGGAGTCGGCCGTGGCCGACCTGCGCGGCGGCCACCATCGGGGTGCGTGGCTGCAGGCCGGGGGCGCTCCCCTGACCGCCGTCGCCCCACGCGGCCACCCGCATCCCAGCCTTCAGGTGCTCGGGCCGGGCGGCGGCGGGGATCGCTGCCTGATGGAGCCGGACAAGCCCTGCGTCCAGAGCCACGCCTGCCGCACCTTCGGTCACTGACCGCCGCCTGACCTCGGCCGGAGCATTCCCGGCGGACAATCCCTCCGTGGACGCCACCCGGACCATCCTCCACGTCGACATGGACGCGTTCTACGCGGCGGTCGAGCAGCGCGACCGCCCGGAGCTGCGCGGGCGTCCCGTGATCGTGGGCGCGGACCCGCGCGGCGGGCGTGGGCGCGGTGTGGTGGCCACCGCGTCCTACGAGGCGCGCCGCTTCGGCGTGGGCAGCGCGATGCCCATCTCGCAGGCCTTTCGGGCCTGCCCCCAGGGCGCATACGTGCGCCCGGACATGGAGAAGTACGCGGCCGTCTCCAAGGAGGTCATGGAAGTGCTCCGGCAGTTCACGGACGCGGTCGAGCCCGTCTCCATCGACGAGGCCTTCCTGGACGTGACGGGCAGCCGCCGCCTCTTCGCGACCTCGGGACGGCCGGCCACGGGCGAGGACATCGCGCGCTCGCTCAAGGCGGCCATCCGCGAGCGCACGCAGCTGACCGCCTCCGTCGGCGTGGCCCCGTCGAAGATGGTGGCCAAGGTCGCGTCCGACATGCGCAAGCCGGACGGCCTCGTCGTCGTGGCGCCGGGGACGGAGGCGGCCTTCCTGGCCCCGCTGCCCGTGCGCCGCCTGTGGGGCGTGGGCCCGAAGATGGAAGAGGTGCTGCTCAAGATCGGGGTGCGCACCATCGGGGAGCTGGCCACCTGCGACCCCGCGCGGCTTCGGCGCCGGCTCGGCACCCACGGCCACGACCTCGTCCAGCTCGCGCCGGGGATCGACGACCGCGAAGTCGTGAGCGAGGGCGAGGACGCCAAGAGCGTCGGCCAGGAGCACACGTTCGGCGCGGACACCGCCGACCGCGAGCGCCTGCGCACCACGCTCCTGGAGCTGTGCGATGCGGTGGCGCGCCGGCTTCGCCAGCACGGCGTGCGCGCGCGCACGGTGACCCTCAAGTACCGGGACGAGGACTTCCACACGTCCACGCGCGCCAAGACCCTGGCCGCGGCCGTCGATTCGGGAGACGCGCTGTTCGAGGCGGCCTGGCGGCTCTTCCGGGGCGTGCACGGCCGGCGGAAGGTGCGGTTGCTCGGGGTGTCCGCGTCGGGCCTGGCCGGACCGGCGCAGATGCCGCTGTTCGCCGCCGCCCCGCCTTCGCGGTCGGACGTCGCTCGGGACCTGGTCGAGCAGCGCTTCGGCGCGGGCACGCTCACGCGGGCGAGCCTGCTCGCGGCGGAGGCCCTGCGCCCGGCCGGGGGCCAGACGGGAGGAGACGGGAAACGCGAAGGGGGAACGGTCCAGGACCGGAAAGGCAGCCGGCGGCGGCGCCGGTAGACCGCTCCCTCTCGCCTGTGCGCGCGCTACTTCTTGCCGCGGGCGCCCTTCTTCCGACCCTTGGCTGCCATGGCGCGCTTCACCTTGGCCTTGCCGCGTTTGACCCCGCGCGCGCTCTTGCCGGCCGCACCGCGCGTCTTGGCCGCGACGCGCTTCCTGGCGGAGCCGCCCTTCTTGGCGGAGGCGCGCGGCTTGGACGGGCGACGACGAGCCGCGAGCTTCTTGGCGCCGCCGCCGGGCAGCGCGTGGACCGCCTTCTTGGCCAGGTCCGCCATCGTGCCCGCGGCGCTCGACATCACCGAGCCCACGGTGCTGGCCGCCGTGCCGACACCAGACGTGACGGTGTCGACGATGCCGCCCTTGTTGTCTTCGGCCATCTTTCCTCCTCGAAGGCTCACCCTTCATTACGAACGTAGCACCCCCACGCCCCGGCGGGCATGGTATGCCTCCTTTTACGGTACGCTGCCTGTATCGGCCGGGAGGACGCATGAAGGAGAACGCCGGGGATGGGGATGACCCGCCGCGCCGCGTCCGCGAGATGACGGAGCGGGTCTCGGCGGACGGTGGCACCGTGCTGGCGGCGTTCCGCGAGCCCGTGGGCGGGCACTGGCACCTGTTCTGCCTGCTGCCCCTCGACAAGGTGGCGCCCACGCCCTACCAGCGCGACCTCTCCCCCACCCACGTCAAGAGGCTGCACGACGCGGTCAAGAAGATCGACCGCTTCGTGGACCCGATCGTCGTCGTCTCCCCCGAGCCGGGTGTCTACTGGACGCCCAACGGCCATCACCGCCTCAAGGTCCTGCAGAGGCTCAAGGCGGAGACCTGCCCGGCCCTGCTCCTCCTGGAGCCGGAGGTCGCCTTCCAGATCCTCGCCCTCAACACGGAGAAGGCCCACAACCTGAAGGAGAAATCGCTCGAGGTCATCCGCATGTACCGGGGGCTGGCCGAAACCCAGCCGAAGAAGGGCGAGGAGGACTACGCGTTCCAGTTCGAGGCGCCGCACCTCGCCACCCTGGGCCTGCTCTACGAGCAGAACAAGCGCTTTGCGGGCGGAGCCTTCGCACCCCTCCTGCGGCGGGTGGACGGGTTCCTCCCGGGCACGTTCGCGCGGACGCTGCCTCAGCGGGAGGCGCGCGCGGAGAAGGTCCGCGCCGCGGACGCGGCGCTGGTGGACGTGGTGGCCCAGCTCAAGAAGCGCGGCATCCGCCACCCGTTCGTGAAGAACTACGTGCTCGCCCGCACCAGCCCGCTGTCGCGGGCGCGCAAGACGATGCCGTCCTTCGATCAGGCCCTGGACAAGCTGATCGCCAACATCGAGGGTTTCGACGTCGCCAAGGTGCGCTACGACGACGTCCAGCGGGGGGCGATGATGGCGGCCGCTCCCTCCGCCGACTAGAACGCAAGCCACGGACGGCGAGCGAGCGGGGGTCTGGGGGTGCGGCGCAGCACCCCCAGCATCAATTACGGTACGACTTTCAGGTCGAGGATGATCTTGAGGTGGATCTCGACCTGACCCTGCCCGTTCTTCACCATGACTTCGACGGGCAGGGCGATGGATTTCGCGCCCGCGTCGACGGTGGCGGAGACGCGGATGGGTGCCGTGTTCTCCGTGGGCTTGGTTGACGGGGCGGCCAGGGGAGGGATCGTCACCGAGCCGGATGCCGCCGAAGGTCCCGCCGCCGCGCGCGTGGGCGGCAACGTCCGCCGAGACACCGGCGGAGCCGACGGGGCGGCGGGACGGGACGCGGCCGGGGATGGGGCGGCCGACCGGACCGGCGCCGGAGCCGGCTCGCTCTCGGGGACGAGGTTCGGGGCGGTGTCGAACGAGATCTCCTCGATGTCCTCGTCGTCCGGCTCGCCGGTGTCCAGGGTCAGCTCGGGATCCGCGGTGCGGCCGATGCGCGCCCTCAGGTCGTCCGCCTCGCTCGCCGTGCGGATCAGCGTGGTGCGCCCGGGCGACTCCCACCGAAGCCGAATCCAGCTCCGGTCCGGAATCGAGCGAGAGCTCGGATCCTTCCTCGCCCAGCTCCGAGCCCGGCTGCAGGTCGATGTGGTCGAGCAGCTCGTCGGGGGCCGCGGCGGCCATGACGGGCGCGGGAGCGGGCCGGGGCGGGAGGGCCACGCGAGCGGGAGGGGAGGCGGGGCGGGGCGCCGCCGGAGCCGCCGCCGGCCGCGGGGAGGCCGGACCGGGCGCGGGTCCGGCGGCCCCCGGGCGCACCGGCGCTGTGGTGGGCCCGGTCCCGGGAGCGGCGGGCTTGGCCCCCGCCTCGCCTCCGCCCCCGTACTTGGTGGCCAGCGACTTGAAGACGAGGCCGGTGGCCGCCTTCAGGGTCTCGTCCACGCCCTGGCCCTTCATGGCCACGGCCTCGAAGAACGGCAGGCCCCGGGGGTTGAGCTTCTCGTTGAGGATCTCGAGGGGCAGGGCGTTGGGCAGGTCGCGCTTGTTGTACTGCAAAACGGTCGGGATCTCGCCGGGGTCGATCTCGTTGGCCTCGAGGTTCTCCTTCAGGTTGGCCAGCGCGTCCAGGTTCGCGTCCAACACCGGCTCCTGGCTGTCGGCCACGAACACGACGCAGTCGGCGCCCTTGAGCACCATGCGCCGGGTGGCATTGTAGAAGACCTGACCGGGCACTGTGTAGAGCTGGATGCGCGTTTTCATGCCCCGGATGGTGCCGAGGTCGATGGGCAGGAAGTCGAAGAACAGGGTCCGGTCGGCCTCCGTGGCCAGCGAAAGCATCTTTCCCTTGTTCTTGATGGGGGTCTTCTCGTGGATCCACTGGAGGTTCGTGGTCTTTCCGCACAGACCGGGGCCGTAGTAGACGACCTTGGCCGTCAGCTCCTTCGTGGAGTAGTTGAAGAGGACCATTCGTGAATGGGGCGAAAAGGGAATTCTACGGGCCGCCCGGAGGCGAATCAACCGCGTGGGTCCTGGTAGAATCCTGGGACTGAGGAGGACGGGATGATCTCGGCCGCTGCTCTGTTGTGCCTGGCGCAAGCCACCGCCTCGCCCGCCGCCGTCCCCTCCCCCCGGCCCACCCCCAGCGGGCCGGTGGTGGTGCTCGAAACCAGCTTCGGCCGCATCCGGATCGGCCTCTACGACGACAAGTCTCCCGTCTCGACCGAGAACTTCCTCAAGTACGTACGCAAGGGCCACTACAACGGCACCATCTTCCACCGTGTCATGCCGAACTTCATGATCCAGGGTGGAGGCATGACCCCGGACATGAACGAGAAGCCGACGGATGCGCCCATCCGCAACGAGGCCCGGAACGGCGTCCGCAACAGCCGCGGAACGGTGGCCATGGCCCGTACGAGCGACCCCAACAGCGCGACGTCGCAGTTCTTCATCAACCTCAAGGACAACGCCTTCCTCGATTTCGGGATTCGCGGCGCCGGCTACGCCGTCTTCGGCGAGGTGCTCGAGGGGATGGACGTGGTGGACAAGATCGCGGCCGTCCCCACCACCCGGAGGGCGCAGCAGGACGACGTTCCCGTCACGCCCGTGCTGATCACCTCGGCCAAGGTCGAAGGTGGCGGCGCCGCACGGCCGGCCACGGCGCGCCCGGCTTCCCCGCGTCCGTCGCCTCGGGTCAGCGCGCGTCCTCCTGCTCGTCCGCGCCCCGCTTCGCCCCGGCCGGCGGCGAGTCCCAAGGCCTGATCGCGGCGGACGCATCGTGACCCGCGCGGCGGTGTTCGTCTTCGTCATCGTCGCCGCCGTCGCGGCCGCGTCCGAGCCGCGCAAGTGGATGGCTCCGGACGAGGAGAAGGCGCGCGTCAATCCGGTGGAGGCGTCACCCGCGGCCCTGCTCAAGGGACAGGCGCTCTACCAGAAGCATTGCGCGTCCTGTCACGGCGACAAGGGCAAGGGCGACGGGCCCGCGGAGAGCTACGAGACGGAGCCCGCGACCGACCTGACCGACCGGGCACTGCAGGAGCGTCTGACCGACGGCGAGATCCTGTGGAAGATTACGAAGGGTCGGCGCGACGGGACCGAGGTGATCATGCCGGGGATCGCGCAGCGGGTACCGGCCGAAGAAGACCGGTGGAAGCTGGTGAGGTTCATGAGGACCCTGGCGGCAAAGAGTCCGTAGGGGCCTGCGCCCATTTTTCCGTTTTCCGTTGTTGTCGTTGTTGTGGTTCTTACAGCTCCTTGAAAGCCTTCACGACGTCCGCGGCCTTTTTCGGGTCCACCTTCAACACCGCCGCGTCCCCCGACCGCCGTGCGTAGCTCGCGCCGCCTCGCTCCGCCAGCTCGAACGTCACCGGCGCCTTGCCGCCGTCGAAGCGGAGCGTGACCTTCAGCGCCGGCTGATCCAGGCCGTAGGTCGCGGGCACCGATGGCTTGTCGACGAACTCGACGACGTCCACGCCCCCGATCGCGAAGAGCGCGTCCTGCACCTTGTTCGTCTCCAGGTCCTTGGCGTCGGGCGCCGTCCGCCGCCACTTCGACACCTCGAGCCCGTCCTTGTCCTTCGTGGTCGAGCGGGCGTAGGTGCGCTTGGCCCCACCCGCCTCCGCCTCGAACCCGCTGACGTCGTACGTCGCGATCTCGAGCAGACGCTTGGCCCGCAGCTCGTTCATCCCTTTGGCCAGCTCGTCCACGACCGCGCCGGGGATGACCGCGACCAGCGGGCGGTCGGACACGCGAACGTCGTACTTCTTGTCCGCGGTGGCCGCGCCGATCTCCAGCGTCTTGCGCGTGCCGTCGCTCAAGCCCAGGGTCACGGTGCGGACGGGCTTGTCGAGCCCGAAGGGCTTGAGCTCCTTCGGGCTCTCGTCGGCGACGGAGTCCATGCGCAGGGACTCCAGGCTGCCCAGCAGCGCGTCGACCGACCACCGGCCGGCCTGCGTGGCGACCGGCTGCGTGAGGGCCCAGTCGCCTCCCTCGGTGCGCGACAGGGCGTAGCTGCCTTCCGGCCCGCTCACTTCGAGCGAGCGCACCGCGTCGCGCTTGACGTGAAGGATCTCGCGGTCACGCAGGTCGAACGGCTTCTTGTCCAGCGACCCTTCGAGGTGGGAGCCGATCGTGAAGACGCGCGCCCGGTCCGGCGTCTTGGCATAGAGGGCGCCACCGTCGGGCGTCTTGGCGCCGACGGCGAGGACGAGCGGAGCCTTCGTACCCTCGAGGGCGACGCTCACCGTGTTCTTCGGCTTGTCGAGCCCGTACTCCGCGAGGGCGGCCGGCGTCTCCGTGACCACCTCTTCCGCCTGCAGGGTATCGAGGCTGGACAGCAGGGAGTCCACCTGCGCGCTATCCGCGGCCACGTCGGCCGGGTTCTTCATCCGCCAGCCGTCCTTCTCCTTGACCAGGCGAATCTCCTCCGCGCCCGCGGGGGCGAGGGTGATCGACTGGACCTTCGCGCGGTCGAAGGTGAAGACCTTCTCCTTCGGCTTCTCCTCCGTCGGCTCCGGCCGCTTGCGCTCGACGAGGAAGATGTAGGCGGCCAGACCCGCCGCCACCGCGGCCACGGCGTACGTCCTCCAGAACGTCGGCGCCCTCATCGACGCGACCACCATTCGCGAATGCCCATCACGA
>QHVP01000066.1 GCA_003222295.1 Acidobacteriota bacterium
CCGGTGTCCCCATCGTCGTCGCGGTGAACAAGATCGACAAGGCGGACGCGCAGCCGGACCGCGTCAAGCAACAGCTCTCCGACCGCGGGCTCATGCCCGAGGAGTGGGGCGGCACGACCGTCTTCGTGAACGTGTCCGCCAAGAAGAAGCAGAACCTCGAGCAGCTCCTCGAGATGCTTCTGCTCGTGGCCGACCTCCAGGAGCTCAAGGCCGACCCCAAGAAGCCGGCGGTCGGGACCGTGCTCGAGGCGCGCCTCGACAAGGGGCGCGGACCGGTGGCGACCATCCTCGTGCAGGACGGCACCCTCAAGGTCGGCGACACCATCGTCGCGGGCGCGGTGGCGGGGAAGGTCCGCGCCCTCAACGACGACCACGGCGAGCGGCTGAAGGAAGCAGGACCGGCGACGCCGGTCGAGATCCTCGGCCTGCAGACCCTGCCCGAGCCGGGCGACCAGCTCATGGTGGTGACCGACCAGCTCAAGGCGCAGTCCATCGTCCAGTTCCGCCAGCTCAAGCTGCGCGAGAAGGCGATGGCCTCGTCGTCGAAGATCCGGCTCGAGGACCTCGGCCGCGCCATCGCGGAGGGCCAGCTCCAGGAGCTGCCTCTGGTGGTGAAGGCGGACGTCCAGGGGTCGGTCGAAGCGGTGACGGACCAGCTCCTCAAGCTGCCCCAGGACAAGATCAAGCTGCGGGTGATCCGCTCGGGGGCGGGCGCCATCAGCGAGGGCGACGTGCTCCTGGCCGCCGCCTCCAATGCGGTCGTGATCGGCTTCAACGTACGGCCGGAGCGCAAGGCCGCGGACGCCGCCGAGCGCGACAAGGTGGAGATCCGCCTCTACACCGTCATCTACGACGCGGTGGAGGACATCAAGAAGGCGATGGAGGGCCTGCTCGAGCCCACCATCCGCGAGGTGCGGCTGGGCGCGGCGGAGGTGCGCGACACCTTCAAGATCTCCAAGGTCGGGACCATCGCCGGCTCCTACGTGACCGACGGGAAGGTCAACCGGCAGGCGCAGGTCCGCCTGCTGCGCGACAACGTCGTGATCCACACGGGCAAGGTGTCGTCGCTCAAGCGGTTCAAGGACGATGCGAGCGAGGTCAAGTCCGGCCTCGAGTGCGGCATCGGGATCGCGGGCTACAACGACGTCAAGCCGGGCGACGTCATCGAGTTCTTCACCACCGAGAAGGTGAAAGAGACGCTGCAGTAGGTTTTCGGCGGCGGTAATCTCCTTACGGGCGGCGTAAGGCGGAAGGTCCGGCCCGGCGGCTAAGTCCTTACGCCAGTGGGCCGGCCTCGCGGCATCGTCCTTGCCATGGGATGGGACGGTGGTCGTTTTCGACTATTAGCCACCGCCGCCGGGGAGGGTTGCTCGCGAGGGACGATCTTCCCCGGCGGATCTCCTCTCGCCTCTGGACCGACTGCTGGCCACCGCGACCGCGGGGCCTAGAATAGGTCCATGGTCATCGGCCTCCTCACCCTCGACCTGCACTTTCCCGGCGCGCGGTCCCTGAAGGACAAGCGGCAGGCCCTGCGCAGCCTCGAGACGAAGATCCGCAACCGGTTCAACGTCGCCGTGGCCGAGGTCGAGCACCAGGACCTGTGGCAGCGCTCACGGCTGGCCGTGGTGTCCGTCAACACGGACCACGGCCACCTCGAATCCACGCTCCAAAGCGTGGCCGGCGAGGCCGAGAACGCCCGCGACATCCAGGTCCTGGACGTGAGCACGGAGATCCTGTGAGTCGGAGGACGGAGCGGCTGTCGGAGGAGATCCGCGAAGAGGTGGCCCTGCTCATCGCGGGCGAGCTCAAGGATCCGCGCATCGGCTTCGTGACGGTGACGCGCGTCGACGTCACGCCCGACCTGCGCACGGCGCGGATCTATGTCGGCGTCCTCGGCACGGAGAAGCAGCGAACGGCATCCCTGGCCGGGCTGAGGCAGGGCGCGGGCTTCCTGCGGCGCGCCCTCGGCCGGACGCTCCGCCTGCGCCACACGCCCGAGCTGGTGTTCCAGTACGACGAGGGTCTCGAGGCCAGCGACCGTGTGGCGAAGCTGCTGGCCGAGATCGGCAGCAGTCCCACGGCGGCCCCCGAGGATAACCCCGAAGACGACGACGAGTAGCGCGATGCTCGACGGCGTGCTGGTGGTGGACAAGCCCGCCGGCCCGACCTCGCACGACGTGGTGGACCACGTGCGCCGGAGCCTGGGCTTGCGGCGCGTGGGCCACACCGGCACCCTCGATCCGTTCGCCACCGGCGTCCTGCCCGTGTGCTTGGGCAAGGCCACGCGCCTGGCGCGTTTCCTGGCCGCGGGCGAGAAGACCTACCGCGCGACCGCCCGCCTCGGCTTTGCCACCACGACCGACGACCTCACGGGAACGCCGCTGACGGCGCCGCGTGCCGTCTCCGTCGACCGCGCCGCGGTGGAGGTGGCCGCCCGCTCGCTCGTCGGCGAGCAGTTGCAGGTCCCGCCCGCGTATTCGGCGAAGCGCAGCGGCGGGGAGCGCCTCTACGACCTGGCCCGCCGGGGCCTGGCCGCCCCGCGCCCGCCCGTTCCCGTCGTGGTCTACGCGTTCGACGTCTTGCGCGTGGCCGGAGACGACGTCGAGATCGAGGTGCGCTGCGCGGCGGGAACGTACGTGCGGGCGCTGGCCCGAGACCTCGGCGAACGCCTGGGGACGGGCGCGCACCTCGTGGCCCTGCGCCGCCTGGCCAGCGGGACCTTCGGCGAGGCGGCGGTGGTGAGCTGGGACGACGTGCCTGTGCGCGGCCGCGAGGCGCTCGTCCCGATGGCGGACCTGCTGACCGAGCTCCCCGCGGTGACCGTCACGGAGGAGGGGCAGCGCGCGCTTCGCCATGGGCGCGACCTTGCCTCCGCGCTGCTCGTCGGGGGATTCCCCTCCGCGTCGGGACCGTGGTGGCGTGTCCTGGACGCGTCGGGGGCGCTGCTGGCCCTGGCCAGCCCGCGCGGCACGGAGACGGCGGGGGAGCTGCGTGTCGATCCCATCCTCCACCCCGACATCGTGCTGCTGGAGACCGCCGGCTAGGCCCCACGCTCGGCACGCGCGAGCGACGACGCCGTCACGGGCTCTTCGATCCACCTCCGCATATCGTCCTGACCTCGGCCGGGCCGCCGGGATCGCCGAATCCGGGAGGCAAGCCCTGGGGGAAGCGCGCCCAGGGCCGGAACTCTCCGAGTGGCGTCGGAGGATGGCGCAGTTGCGCCACCCGTGACTCGGTGGCCACGGTGGCGGTGCTGGAGATGATCCAAAGCGGCGCGGTCAGCACGAGGATCCAGCCGTGCGACAGCGTCGAGATCGTGCCCAGCGTGCCCCACCCGCCGAGGGCGTCGGTCCCCGCGCGATACTTCTCGAGCCGGGCGCTGGTGACGGCGGCCGGCGGGACGCCCAGCAGCTCGGAGCGCGTGAGGACGTAGACGTGATCGTCACTCACCGCGATCAGTTCCCCCTCCACCACCCCCGCCCGTTTGTCCTGCCCGCGCTGGAGCCGGATCCATGCGCCGCAGGGGCGGGACTGGACCTCGGGCGGCCGCGGCCGCCAGCCGGCGGGGGCGGGGCTCGACACGCATGCGGCCAGCGCGCTGGCCAGGGCGGCCACCAGCGCCTTGCCGGCGCTACGGCCGCACATAACGGCTCCTCCAGAACATCCCTTCCATTTCCGCCTCGCGCTTCTTGAACTCGGGGGCGAGCAGGCGCAGCGCCCGCCGCGGATCGCGGAGGAGCAGTGTCGCGAGCGCCTCGTCCTCGTCGGCCATCCATTCGTCGCGCATCCACTCCAGGTAGTAGCCGCGCGTGTCGAGGAAGAGCTCGTACCCTTCGGGGTCCGGCGGCAGCTCGTACGCGAAACGGTATTCGTCGCCGGGCAGGGTCGTGAGCCCCGCGGCGGGCACGGCCACCGGGACGTCTCCCTTCCGCACCTCGACCGGGTCCAGCGAGATCGGATCGACGCGGCCGCCCAGGTGCGCGAGCGCGACGTAGTCGAGGCGCCAGTTGCCCTTGGTCAGCACGAGACGCACCTTCAGCCGGCCCGCGGGGAACGCGGGCAGGCGCAGGATCTTGACATCCGTAGCGAGGGGTCCCGTCTCGTAGACTTCTCCCACCCGCTGCCAGCGTCCGGCCGGGTCGGCCACGAGCACCTCGATGCCCCCGAGGGCGCGGCGCACGCCGTCCAGGCGCCGGGCCGCGGCCGCGCCTCCCCGCTCCAGGCGCGAGAGCCACGCCGTCGCCGATCGGCCCATGTAGCCCAGGCCCTGGTAGAAGAGGAACGTGCTGAGCAGGGTCTGACGCGAGCCGATCACCACGCCGAGCGGAGCGCCGCCGACTCGGCCGAAGTCCAGCTCCATGGTCTCGCGCGCGGCCAGATCGTCGGGATCGGATGCGCTGGAACGCTCGTTCCAATCGAGATCACGCACGGCGTCCAGGCAGCCTCCCTCCGCGGCGGTGCACGACGTCGGCGCCGAGACCTGCGTCGCCTGCCACAGCTCTCCGGCCTGGGTGGCGAAGACCCGTCCCCCCGGGGGACGCCGCGCGGCCAGCACGCGCACGTACCGCACGACGTGCGTCTCGAGCGCCTCGTTGGTCATGCGCACCTCCAGCCGGCGCCCGTCGGGCTTCGCGCGGTAAAGGGCGTCCAGGTCGCGCGCTTCCAGCGAGGGGGCAACGCTGGCGGAGAAGCCCTCCGCCTGCAGCCGCGGCCTCTCGCCGTCCGAGATGTAGAACGTCGGACACGAGCCGAAGCAGGCCTTGGTGTTGGCGAGACAGTATCCGGTGACGGCCGCGGAGATGCCGGTGATCACGGCGAGCGCGGCGACCGCCGGCGACTTCTGCACGACGTTCGTCTCGAACAGTGCGACGCTGCCGATCGGGATCGCCACCGGCCCCTGCTCGAGGGTCCTCCGGTCCGCGCCCAGGAGCACGCCCTCGCCGGACACCGTGCCCGCACCGTCGTCGACCGCCCAACGCGACAGGACGTAGACACGGCCGTCGCGCATGTGGGCCTTGAGATAGGGCGAGCGCTTGTCGAGTCCCCGTGCGTTCTCGGGCGGGGTCAGCGTCCGCACCACCCGCGGTGCGCACGCGGGCAGGCCGGCGAGGAGGGCGAGGATCACGACGGACCGATGCACGGCGCTTGCGTTCATGGCGTGGCCTCTTCGCCCGAGCGCTATAGCAGCGGTCGTGCCAGACGAGGGGATGGATCGCGTTGCACGGAACTCGCTGGGGCGTATGGGGTCGCGCGCCGGTGAGGGAGCGGCGCCGCGCCGGGCCGCGACGCCACGCGCTCAGCGATTGCGCGGAGCGCCCACTGACTGCTCGCTAGATCGAGACCGGCCCCGGAACGCATTCGGCCGGAGGGACGCCGCGCCGGAACACGCGCACGGTGCCGCCATCGAGACGGATGGCGCCGGACTCGACCCGCAGCCACGCGCCCTCGCGCAACCCGACCACCGGGCAGTCGTTCTCCTGCAGGAAGGTGAGGATGCGCTCCTCCTGCGTCTCCCCCATGTGCGTCGAGCCGGGGTCCGGGTCCAGGTAGTGCGGGCTGATCTGGAAAGGCACGAGGGCGAGGGCATCGAACGACGGCGGCTGGACGATCGGCATGTCCTTCGTCGTCTTGATCGTGGGACCGGCCACGATCGAGCCCGCGCTGGAGCCGACGTAGGCGAGGCCGCCCGCGACGGCCTGGCGGATCGTCGCGACGAGGCCGGCCGCGTAGAGCCGGTGCAGCAGGCGGAAGGTGTTGCCTCCACCGACGAACACGGCATCGGCCTCCGCGAGGGCCTGTGGGCGCCGGTGCAGGGACTCGACCTCGTAGCCCAGCGCGGCCAGGCGGCGGCCCGCCTTCTCCGCATAGCCGTCGAGGTCGAACTCCGCGTAGGGCACGAAGGCGACCTTGCCCCGCGGCCCCAGGAAGGCCTGCAGGGCATCCGCGGCATGGTCGAGGTATCCGCGCCCGTGCTGGGTCGAGTTGCTGAGGAGGAGGACGCGGCCGGCGGCAGACATGCGTCCTGTCTATCAATCGCTAGACTGGATGTCAACTGCTATGACACGAGCGTCGCGGGCGCGGGTGCGCTTTCGAGGCCCAGCCGCTGCATCTTCATGGTCAGGCCGTTGCGCGAGATGCCGAGCAGCCGGGCCGCCATCGCGCGCTTCCCGCGCGCGCGCCCGAGGGCGGCGCGGATGAGGCGCCGCTCGAGCTGCTCCACGTTGCCCTCGAGGGCGAGTGAGGACGGCGGGACGGCTGGCCATTCCCGGGAGACGAGGACGCGCTCGGAGAGAAGGTGCACGTCGGCGGCCTGCCCGTCCGGAGAGAGGTAGGCAAGCCGCCGGATCTCGTGCTCCAGCTCCCGGACGTTGCCGGGCCAGCCGTAGGCGGCGAGGGCGTGGAGCGCTTCGGTGGTGAGGCCGGGAATCGTCTTGCCGGTCTCCCGCGCGAACACGCCGAGCAGGAGCTGCACGAGCCCGGGAATGTCCTCCCGGCGCTCGCGCAGCGGCGGCACGCGCAGCACGAAGCCGGCGACGCGATAGTAGAGGTCGCGGCGGAACAGGCCCTGCTCCATCTTGCCGTCGAGGTCCGAGTTCGTCGCCGTGACCACCCGCGCGTCCACGCGCACGGGCGGGCCGCCGACCGGCTGGATCTCCCCGCCCTGCAGGGCGCGCAGCAGCTTGGCCTGCAAGGAGAGTGGCATGTCGCCGATCTCGTCCAGGAAGAGGGTGCCTCCCTGGGCGAGCTGGAAGCGGCCCGGCCGCTCGGTGACGCCGGTGGCCACACCCTTGGCGATCCCGAACATCTCGGATTCCAGCAGGTCGGCGGGAATGGCCGCGCAGTTGACGGCCACGAACGGCCCGTGGCGGCGCGGCGAAGACGCGTGCAGGACGAGGGCCAGCTGCTCCTTGCCCACGCCGGTCTCGCCGAGGAGGAGGACCGGGACATCTGCACCAACGAGTGCGCCCATCTCCGCGTAGAGGTTCAGGATCGCGGCGGAGTGGCCCGGCAGATAGCCGTCGGGAAAGACGAGGGGACTTCCCTCTCTGGCGTGCTGTCCGCCTGGGCGGGGATGGGCGCGGCGGCTCGTGAGGTCGGGCGCCGAGCCGGGCTCGACCCACTTCGCGGGGACCATCCTGAGTGAGGCGGCGCGTCCGATCGTAAGGGGCATCTTCACTCCTCGGGCCTTGGACGGACGCGGCCTCGACTTTTCCCGGACGTCGTTCCTGGCGGAGCTAGAAACGGATCGCGAGCGCGGCGCGTACGCCGCCGCCGCGAGCGGGAGCCACCGCGAGTCGCAAGCGATCCGTCGTCGAGACCTCCCACTTCTCACCGGGCGAGGCCACCACTCCGAGCAGGGTTGCCGCCGGCACGATCAGGATCCCGCTGAGGAGGGCCATGTCACCCCTGTCGAAACAGAAGAAACGCCGCAGGTATTCGTCTTCCGGCACCGCGCCGCAGTTCTCGCCGGCGGCGAGACCGACCACCGCTGCGGTCCCGAGCCCGACCAGCAGGCCGATGCCCGCGCCCCTGGCCTTGCGGCTGCGGTGCCGGCTCGCCTCGATCTTCGTGATCGCCGCTCGTGGCACCTGGAGCGAGCCCGTGCCCTCTTGGCGCTGGAGCGTCAGCGTCGTTTCGTCGAGACCGACGAGGACGCCGACCAGGCGCTTCCCGGAGAAGGACGGAGCCGTCACACGGACGCGTGAACCGGAGGCGGGCTCCTCCGCCCGCGCCACCCTCACTTCGACGAGCAATGGAACGAGGGCTGCGACCAGGATGATCGGCAATCGAGTCATCAGAAGCCTCCTCTCAGCGACATGAGCACGTACATGTCGGCGAAGTCGACGAACGCGCGAGTGGCCGGTCGCTCGGCGGGCGAAGAGGGCAGCCGGAACGCGGCCAACGGGGCGGAGACGAAGACGGGGCCGCGCATGTCTGGGTGGCGCGCCCCACGGATGGTGACGCGCTCGGTGGCCAGAGCGACCACGGCCTCGTAGTTCTCGCGCTCCTCCGCGGTTCGCGGTGCGGCGATCTCGTCCTCGGCGCTTTCGAAGACGTGGAACCTGACGTGAGGCGGGAGCGCGCAGCGGCGGGCTCGAACGAATGGCGTGCGCGAGCCGACCTCGAAGGCCATCGGCTTGCCGATCGCCCGGGAAATGGCACGCGCGATGCCGCGGGTCGGCAGCGAGCGGAGCCGCCAGGCGATGTTGGCGCGTTGGAACCCGCCCCAGGGCGTGGCGAGCGCCGTCAGATCGATCGAATCGAAGGTGGCGATCGAGCCGTCGGCCGTCATCCGGGCGAGAGCGGCCTTGGCCACCCAGCCGCCCATGCTGTAAGCGTCATACGCGCAGCCGAACACCTGGCGGCCAGCCGCGGCGTGCATCGGCACCCAAGCGGCAAGGCTGAACCAGCTCTCGTTGATGCCTCCGAGCAGCACCGTGGCCTCCGCCGGATCCGGAGGGAGAGCGGGCGTGGGATGGCTCGCAGCGGCGAGAATCCCGGCCGTCAGCCCCCGGGCGACTCGCGCGCAGCCAGCGGCTCCGGAAGGGCAAGAGCGAGGATCGCCGTTGCGAGCGCTGCGCCGGATCGACCTGCGCGTGTCATCTGCAAGCCACACCGTCCGCGATCTCAATTGAAGGTGGCCGAGAACCGCACGGCGAAACTCGGCCCTTTGAAGTGGTTCGCCGAATCGCTCGTCGGCACGGAGTGGTACCCGGCGGTGCCCGAGAGCCCGATACCCCAGCGGTCGCTGACCCACCACTCCTTGCCCAGCCCCACTTCGAAAGCGACGCCGGTATCGGAGTCGTGGCTCTCCCCTTCGAACTCGAAGCTCAGCGTCGAGGCTCCGACGGAGGCCGTGAGATAGGTGTTCGACGGGCCAAGGTAGTACGTGAAGCCGCCGCCGATCATGACCATGGTCATCGAGGTGTTCTTCACGACCTCTTCCTGACCGTTGAACTCGACCGTGGGATCGATCAGGGACCATGCGCCCAGCGTGGCG
>QHVP01000484.1:0-4241 GCA_003222295.1 Acidobacteriota bacterium
GCCAGAGTCCGTCGGGGTCGATCTTCCGGTCGAAGGCGGCGCACAGGGCGGCGGCCACGGCCACGGACAAAGCGGAGGATCCGCCCAGGCCGGATCCCGAGGGCACGCGCGACTGCGTCACGACCTTGACGCCCCTCTCGATGTCCAGCGCACGGAGGATGTGGGCCACCAGCGACAACTCGCCCCCGGCGAGGACCTCCGACACGTCGCGCCCTTCCGCCTTGCGCAGCGTGTCCTTGGATTCGATGCGCACGCCCTCGTGACTCGTCTCGACCCGGCACCAGGCCCGGCGATCGATGGCCGCGTTGACGGTCACCGCGCCCGGATGGAACAGGTATAGGGGCCAGATGTCGAGGGTTCCGCCGGCCAGGTCGATGCGGGTGGGCGCCGTCGCTTCGACCGTGCGCGGGCTCATGGAAGGCGCTTCGTCCCCGCTGTTACCATTGGCACCCATGAATCCTCCCATGGACTGCCCTCGTTGTGGCCAGAAGGCAGTCACGGAGGCCGCCTGTCCGCGCTGCGGCGTGATGGTGGCCAAGGCGCGCACGCCCCGCACGCCACCCGGCGAGCGTCCGCCCGCCGCGATCTCCAGCGAAGCCACCTCGCCGCCGCGGGGAGGCGTCGGCGGTCTCGGGCTCGGGCTGATGGCCGCGTTGCTCGTGCTCGCGGGCGCGATCGGCTCGCGGCTATGGGAGCGGGCGCATCGGCCGACCGTCCGCGCCGGTGAGCCGGCGGCGGCGCTTCCGCTGGCCGCGTCGGATTTTGTCGACGTTCCGCCGCCCAGCCTGGGGATCCCCTCCGCGCCTCCCATTCGCGAGTTCCAGATGGATCGGGCCCAGGCGCTCGATCCCGACCGCGTGCGCGCCGATGCCCTCGTGCGGCGGCTCGCGAACCCGTCCTCCCTCACCACGGCCGACGTGCAGGTGGCGGAGGACCTCCTGGCGCGCCATCCCGAAGAGCGCGCCTACCGCGACCTGCTCGAGGCAGCGCTGCTGGCCACGGCCGACCGGCATCATCACCAGCGGCAGTTCTCCCAGGCCATCGCCGATCTCCAGCGCGCCAAGGAGATCCAGCCCTCGTCGACGAGGCCCCTGCTGGGACTCCTGCAGGTCTACAAGGACATCGGCGACTGGACGGGGGCGGAGGCGGCGGCGCGGGCCGCCCTGAGCCTCGACGCGCGCAGCTTCGACGCCTGGGTCGGCCTGGGCTATGCCCTCATGCGGCAGGACCGCAACCGCGAGGCCGTGGAGGCCCTGCGCTCCGCCCTCGACCTGCGCGACGACACGAACGTCCGGCTCCTGATGGACCGCATCCAGAAGGGCCTCGCGGACGAGCGCGGCATGGCCGAGCGCCGTGTGTCCCATTTCAACGTGCGCTACGACGGCGAGGAGCACGAGGCGGTGGGCCGCGAGATCCTGCGCGCCCTCGAACGGCACTATGCCACCCTGGCCAGTGCCCTCGACTACGAGCCCGTGAACACCATTACCGTCATCCTGTTCACGCGCGAGGGGTACTACAACGCGAGCGGCGCCCCCGCCTGGTCGGGTGGCGTCTTCGACAACCTTGATGGCCGCATCCGCGTTCCCATCGGCGGGCTCACCACCAGCCTGACCCCCGACATGGATGACACGCTCATCCACGAGCTGACGCACGCGTTCATCGCCGACCGCACGCGGGGGATGGCACCGCACGAATTGCACGAAGGGCTCGCCCAGTACATGGAGGGCAAGCGCGTCGAATCCATGCTCACCCGCCGACAGCTCACGGCGCTGGCCGACGGCCGCATCGGCGGCGTCGCGGGCTTCTATCTCGGCGCGCTGTCGTTCGTCGAGTACCTGATCGCGAACCGCGGGCTGGGCGGCATCAACGAGCTCCTGAAGGCGATGGGCGAGACCGGCAGCGTGGACGAGGCCTTCCGCCAGGTCCACGGCACGACCTTCCACGGCGCCTGGGAGGCGTGGCAGCAGCGCTTCCGCCAGCAATACGGAAGTGGATAGCCGGCAGGCCGACCAGGAGCGCGGCGCCGCGTAGCGGCGGCGCAGCGGTGGGGGGTTTCAGGGGGGGAGCTCACGCCGCTCGTGATGGTGCGTGAGTTCCCCCCCTGAGATAAGACCGCGGCTAGAAAACGCGCAGGTCAAACGGCAAGCGCGCGATCACGTCACCGCGCGACATCGCCGCGACCCACCGCGCGAGCCGCCGGACGTCCACGGGCAGGGCGATCCGCGCTTCCACGCCGTCTTCCTGGCGCTCCAGGATCGTCTCGATGAAACCCTTGCGCTCCGGGAGGACGACCAGGTTCACCTCCTGATCCTTGTCGATACGCGCGCGCTCCTTGGCCAGGCCCAGCGCCACGTCCAGGCCGCCCAGCCGATCGACGAGGCCGTGGCTCAGCGCCTCCGATCCCGTCCAGACACGGCCCTGGGCGATGGCGTCGATCTCGCCGAACGACTTCTTCCGTCCCTCCGCCGCGCGCGTCACGAAGTCCTGGTAGAACGCGACCATCAGGGAGCGGAACTTCGCGCGCTCCTCGTCGTTCCAGGGCCGGTACTCGGAGAAGAGGTCCGCGTGCTGGCCGCGCGTCAGGATCTCCTTGGTCATCCCGACCTTGTCGTAGAGGCCGTGCAGCGTGAACTTCCCGCCGAACACGCCGATGGAGCCGGTGATCGTGGTGGGCTGGGCCACGATCGCGTCCGCCGCCATCGCGATGTAGTAGCCGCCGGACGCCCCCAGGTCCCCCATCGACACGATGACCGGCTTGGCCTTCTTGGCCAGGACCACCTCGCGCCAGATCACGTCGGACGCGGTCCCGGAGCCGCCGGGGCTGTCGACGCGCAGCACGATGGCCTTGATGTCCGAGTCCTTGCGCGCCTGGCGCAGGGCCGCGGCCACCGTGTCCGAGCCCGCGAACTGGCCGCCCAAGGGACTGCCCTGGCTCTCGCCGGGCACGATGTCGCCGACGGCGTACACGAGCGCGACCTTCGGCCGGCGGTCGAGACCGAATCCGCGGCCCTGCCGCGCGTACCTGCCGGGCGCGAGCGGAGTCGCATCCTTCAGCCGGTCGCGGAGCTGGTCGTCGTAGACGAGCTCGTCCACGAGGCCGGCCTTGAGGGCCTGCTCGCCGTCATAGGGCCCGTTGTCGATCATGGCCTGGACCTGTTCCGGCGTCTTGTTGCGCCCGGACTGCACGCCCGCCACGTAGCTTCCGTACAGGCTGTCGAGCAGCGCGTCCATCTGCTCGCGGTGCGGCGCCGTGAATCCGGTCTCCGTGAACTGGTTGGGAGCGTTCTTGTACTTCCCCACCCCCTCGAACTGCGCCTGGATGCCGAGCTTGTCGAGCGTGTTCTTGAAGAACGTCGTCTCGCTGCGCAGACCCGTCACGTCCATGATGGCGGTGGGAACGGCGTAGATCTTCGTGCAGGCGGTGGCGAGGTAGTACTCCTTGTTGCCGCAGAACTCGAGGTGCGCGTAGGCGGGCTTGCCCGACTTGCGGAAGCGCACGATCGCGTCGCGCAGCTCCAGGAAGCGGCCCCAGCCCACGTCGAGGAGGCTCACGCGCAGCACGACGGAGGTCACCTTCGAATCGCCCGCGGCGCGGTCCAGGCTCTCCAGCACACGCAAGGGCGCGGGCCGCTTCTCCAGGAAGCTGGGCAGCTCCGCCGGGTTCTGCTCGGGAATCTCGTCGTTCAGGTTCAGGTAGAGGTAGCCGCTGCTGCCCGACGTCCAGGACGCGCTTTGGCCGCCCGCCCCTCGGAGCATCAAGGCGAGCGCCCCGACCGCCGCCGCGCCGATGGCCACCGCGGCCACGCCGGCGACGACGATCCACGCCGTGCGCTTTTTCATCTCAGTTGACCTGGCTCTCCGCCTGCCGTGTCGGCCCGGCGTGGCCGGGGTCGAGGAAGTCGGCCCGCTTGCGCGCCTCGGATGCATACACGCTGGCGGGGAACTGCTCGGAGAGGCGGCGATAGCTCTCCCCCGCCTCTTTCGTGCGGTGCTGCTCCTCCAGCAAGGACGCGAGCCTCATCAAGGCATGATCGCGCGGAATGGCCGCCTTGGGGTCGTCCACGATCTGATGGTAGGCCGCGATGGACTTGTCGACCTCCCCGTGCTGACGATGGGACTCGGCGAGGGCGAGGCGGGCCAGGCCCGGCACCAGCGCGTCGCCCTCACGCCGCCCCGCCAGGTCTTCGAGCTCCTTGTTCCCGGTGGCGGCGTCGCCGAGCTGGAGGCGGCTCAGGGCCGCG
>QHVP01000484.1:4368-6090 GCA_003222295.1 Acidobacteriota bacterium
CCCGCCACCGCCGCCATCACGACCACCACGAGGCCCACGATCTTCACCTCGTCGGCGTGCGTCCGCGTCCAGACAGCGGCGTGCTCGATCCCGGAGCGCAGCTCGTCTTCCTTGATCTTGTGCCTGGCCTTGCTTCTCATTGAATCGGCGTCCTCGCTCCGGCTTTACTTCGTCAAACGGGCTCGGCGGGAGTGAATCCCGCCTCGCCGACAGAGGAAAGCCTCCGCTGCGGAAAACGCCCTCCCCAATCGCTCTGTCACCCAGCCTGCGCGCCCCCGATGGTGCGCCCGGCCCGACTCGAACGGGCGACCTGCGGTTTAGGAAACCGCTGCTCTATCCTGCTGAGCTACGGGCGCAAGAAGGCACTGTCGGCCAAGCCGACTGAGCCTATCATAAGGCCTAGTAGTGGATGAGGCTCAGCACGTCGCCCTCGAGCCGCGACCGCCCGTCCAGGAAGCTCAGCTCCACCAGGAAGGCATAGGCGGCGACGACGCCGCCCAGCTTCCGTACCAGCTCGCCCGCCGCGCACGCCGTCCCTCCCGTCGCGATCACGTCGTCCACGATGAGCACGCGCTCGCCCGGCGTCACCGCGTCGTCGTGGATCTCGAGGCAGTCCTCGCCGTACTCGAGCGTGTAGGTGTGGCGCATGGTCTTGCCCGGGAGCTTGCCCGGCTTCCGGAGGGGCACGAAGCCCAGGCCCAGGCGGTCGGCCAGCGGCGCGCCGACGATGAACCCGCGGCTCTCGATGGCCACCACCTTGTCCGCGAGGTGATCGCCGCACAGGACGGTGAACAGGTCGAGCGCGCGCCGGAAGGCCTTCGGGTTCTTGAGCAGCGTCGTGATGTCCTTGAACACGATCCCGGGCTTGGGGAAGTCCGGCACGTCGCGAATGACGGCCTTGAGCGACGTCACGCTCTCTTCGACGTTCATGCTGTCCTCTATCGGATGTGAAAGCCCTGGTCCCCGCGGGCCGCGATCGCGGACCGGTCGAGCGCGCTCACCGCGGCGAACGACGGCCCCTCGCGCAGCCGGTCCTCGAAGCGCGCCAGCGCGTCGTCCGGGCCCTCCGCGACCACCTCGACCGTTCCGTCGGGAAGGTTCCGGGCGAACCCGCTCACGCCGAGCCCCCTGGCCTCCCGCATGACGAAGTACCGGTAGCCCACTCCCTGCACGCGGCCGCGGACGATGTATCGGTAGGAGGCCATCCGTTCGGGGCGAGAGTCTACCGCGGCCGGGGGCGAAAGCCGTGGCCGCGGCGCGTTCTCAGGACGGGTCTTGGGCGCGCTGCGCGCGGCGCGCGGCGCGCGCGGCCCGGCGGCGCGTGGGAGGCGGCGGCTCGCTGCCCCGGGCCATCCGGAACGTCCGCGAGTAGCGGTCGTCGTCGAGGACGGAAAGGGTCACCTCGAAGATGCCCGCCGACGTGCAGCGATACTGCTCCTCGACCTCCGGCGCCAATCCCTCCCGGCGCACCACCTGTACGCCGCCGAGGCCTCGCGGATGCGGCCGCACTCCACGAACCGATAGTGGCCGAGGTTGTGGGCGGGCCGGTAGCGCCGCGTCGCCACCAGGGACGGCTCGCCCGCGCGGGGCAGGCGGCTGTCCTTGGCGAAGATGGGATCGAACGTGATCCCGTGTCCGGTCTCCGCCTCGCGCCAGACCCCGAAGTGGCGGGTGAGGCAGTCGGAAAGCTCGTAACCGGCTTCGTCGTCGAGGAAGTTCGCG
>QHVP01000485.1 GCA_003222295.1 Acidobacteriota bacterium
GAGGCGCAGAAGCTGGCGACGCCCGCGGACTTCGGCCAGCCCCGGCCGGGACCGACCGACGTCGCGATCCCCGCCTACGAGGCGGACGGGGCCACGTTCCGCGTCCTGTTCGGGTTCGGCGCCGACGGCCTCGGCCGCATCCAGCTCACCGCGCTGAAGCCGTCGTCGGCGACGTGTGAAGACCTGGAGAAGCGGCTCACCCAGGAGCACGCGAAGCCGTCCTCCCGCAATGCGATCGAGACCTCGCTGCGCGGCGAGGAGATCCTCTGGACCACGCCGAGGGAGGCGATCACGCTCTCCTGCCTGGAGAAGCCGTCGCTCGGCTTCCGCAGCGTCACGCTGGACTACACGGCCGCGAGCGCCGCCCCGAAGAACTAGGGCGGCCCGCCCGGCGCGCTACTGGTACCGCAGCGCGACGAGCGGATCGACGCGCGTGGCGCGCCGCGCCGGGATGTAGCACGCCACGAGGGCGACGGCGATCAGGACCACCGGCACCACCGAGAATGTCGGGGGATCGGTCGCGCTGACCTGGAACAGGAGCGAAGTGATCAGCCGGGCCAGGCCGAGGGCCACCGTGACCCCCAGCCCGATCCCGATCACGGCCATGAGCCCGCCGTGCCGGAGCACCATGCGCAGGATGTCGCGACGCTCCGCGCCCAGCGCCATGCGGATCCCGATCTCCTGCGTCCGCTGCGCCACCGCGTACGACATCACGCCGTAGATCCCCACCGCCGCCAGCAGCAGCGCGACGGCCGCGAACACGGTGATGAGCATGACCGCCAATCGGCGCTGCGCCGTGCTGTCGGATACGATCTCGGCGAGCGTCCGCACCGAGTAGACGGGGACTTCGAGGTCCACTGCCTTCACCGCCTGGCGGATGGAGGCGGACAGGGCCGCCGGATCCTTCTCCGCGCGCACGATCAGGGTCGCGCTGCTCCCGGCGCTCTGGAAATAGGGCAGGTACACCTCGACGCGGCTGTCCTGGTCCACGCCGTAATTCTTCACGTGGCCGACCACGCCGACGATCTCGAGCCACTTCGCTCCCCGGTCCTCGGGATCGCGGCTGGAGCCGAAGCGAATACGCTTGCCCAACGCGCTCTCGCCGGGGTAGTGCGTGCGGACGAACGTCTCGTCCACGACGGCGACGGGGGGCGCCTCCGCAGTGTCGCGGTCGGTGAACACACGCCCCTCCAACACCCGCTCGCCCATGGCCCGGAAGTAGTCGGGCGTGACGCGCGTGATGTCCGCGGAGGGGAGCTGGCCGGGCGGCGGCTCCGGCCGGCCTTCCAGGGTGAACGAGCTCTGCCAGCCGCCGAGCAGCGGCAGGGCGGCGCTGGCGAACTGGACGCCGGGCACCGCCTTCACGCGCTCGACCACGTCGCGCACGAACGCGGCCCGCTTCGCGTCTTCGGGGAAGCGCGCCTGCGGCAGCGGCAGGCTCGCGGTCAGGACGCCCTCCGCCCGGAACCCCGCATCGGCGGCGAGCACGCGCACGAAGCTGCGCACGAGCAGGCCCGCGCCCACGAGCAGGACGAGGGCGAGCGCGATCTCGGTGACGACGAGCGTGTTGCGCAATCGGTGATGGGCCGGACCGACGGTGCCGCGGCCCTCCTCGCGCAGCGCGCCCTGCACGCCGCCGGAGGTGATCTTCCAGGCGGGGGCGATCCCGAAGAGGAGGCCGGTGAGCACGGCCAGCGCGCCCGTGAAGGCGAGGACGACGCCGTCGACGCGGATCTCGTCCGCCCGCGGCACGTTGGCGGGCAGCGACGCGACCAGGCCGCGGACTCCCCAGTAGGCCAGGATGATCCCGAGCATCGCGCCCAGGGCGGCGAGGAGCACGCTCTCGGTCAGGAGCTGCCGGAAGATGCGGCCCCGGGGAGCCCCCAGCGCGCGCCGCACCGCGATCTCCTTCTGCCGGCCCGCCGCCCGCGAAGGCCACCGCGCCCAGAAGCAGCATCAGCGCCGGGCGCAGGTCGCCCACGTAGGCCTGGTGCAGCGTCTCCAGGGTCATGCTCTGGCGGGCGCTGCTGTTGGGGTGCTCCTCGGCGAGGCGGGCGGCGATGCCCTTCACCTCGGTGCGCGCCCTCTCCACGCTGATCCCCGGCTTGAGCCGGCCGATCACGTAGATGCCGGGATGGTTGCCGCGATTCTTTTCCCCGCCGATCTTGTCCTCCAGGCGCAGCAGCGGCGTGTAGACGTCGACGTTCTTCCAGCTTCCGTGGACGGTCTTCGGCATCACGCCGATCACGGTGAACGGCTCGCCGCTCAGGACGAGATGCCGGCCGACGATCCCGGGGTCGCGGCCGAACCGGCGCTCCCAGTAGCCCTCGGCCAGGATCGCCACCGGCTCCGCCCCCGGCTTGTCGTCCTCGGCGGTGAAGGCCCGGCCCACGACCGGTACCTTGCGCAGCGTCGGGAACAGGCCGGAGGAGACCTGGCGCCCGTTCAAGCCTTCCGCCTCCGCCCCTTCGCGGCTGAGGATGAAGCTCGTTCCGTTGTAGCCGACCAGGGAGTCGAAGACGGAGCTCTGGTCGCGCACGTCCTTCAGGTTCGCGACGGAGAAGCTCATCTCCGGGACCTGCTGCGACCACTCGGTCAGGAAGACGAGCCGGTCCGCCTCCTCGTAGGGAAGCGCCCGCAGCAGCACCGCGTTGATCACGCTGAAGATCGCGGTGTTGGCCCCGATGCCGAGGGCCAGGGTCAGGACGGCCACGGTCGTGAACGCGGGGCTCCGAGCGAGCATTCGGGCCCCGTAACGGATGTCCTGCCACCAAGTTTCCATCATGCCTCCTGCCCGCGGCAGACGGGCCACGGCCGCTCAGCCACTAGGACGCCGCAGAACCTCCGAAGGTTGCAATGGTGTAACTTTGAATCAGGCCCTCGGGAGGAGGAGTCATGAGCTGTGCACACCCGGGTTGCAAGTGTCCGGAAGGGACGGTCCAGCGCAGCGGGAAGAGCTTCTGCAGCGAGCACTGCGCGGACGCTTCGACGGCGGGAGGTCGCACCCCGAGCAGTAAGGGCGGCTGCGGGTGCGGTCACCCCGCCTGTCGTTAGAGCGCGAGCGCTCCTCCGTCTCATCCGCGGTCGTCGATAGGGTCCGCGCCGCCCCGCCGCGCGGCGGCGGTATCCTGGCTCGAGCGATGGCTCCCGCACTCGTCTTCGCGATGTTCCTCGCCGTGGCCGGAGCATGGCAGCCGGCGGCTCCCGGCGTGGAGACGCTGACCGTGGACGAAGGCGGCGCCAGCGTCTCCCTGATCCGGTTCGACCTCCAGCGGTTCCGGCCCGAAGTCGTGATGCTGGGACCGGGGCGCACGAAGACGGCGGCCGCCCTGCGCCGCGACCTGTCGGCGGTGGCGGCGATCAACGGCGGGTTCTTCGACGAAGATCGCCGCTCGCTCGGCCTGCGCATCGTGGGCGGCAAGACGGCGGTCCGGCTGCGGCGTGGCGTCGACTGGGGCGTGCTCGTCGTCCGCGCCGGACGCACGACGATCGTGCACTCGCGCGATTTCAAGCCGGACGCGCGGATCGAGGGCGCGATCCAGGTCGGGCCGCGCCTGGTGGAGGCGGGCCGGCCGCTCCGCCTCAAGCCGCAGGCCGCGCGCCGCTCCGCGGTCGCGCTCGATGAGGACGGGCACACGTGTACCCAGGTCGTCAGCCCCGGCTCGGTCGCGGCCGGACGGTTCACGCTGGACGTCCCGGGCGCCTACGGGGTGCCCGATGCGCTCGTCGTCCGGTCCCGCTGACTCCGTCGCGCGTGCGCAGGTCCAGGGGGCGAGTCAGAATCCGCGGGCCAACGCGCGCCCCTCGGCCAGTGTGCGGAGCGGAGAGGCGGAAGACGGGCCCCCTCCGGCCGCTGTGACGCACCCGGCCATGACGCGCCCATGACCCGGACCGTCACCGGCACGAACGCCGCGCACGCGCGTCCTCACCTTCAACATCCCGGCCGGATCGTTCGCGGTCACGTCCAAGGTGAACCTGTCCGGGGGGTCGACCTCCAGCGGGCTGGTCCATTGCGTGACCCAGACGCAGACGGGCTACTTCGACATGGGCGTTTCCAGCATCGGAACGAATGGGGGAGAGACGCGCGAGGACACACAGTCGACGACGTTCACCGCCATCGAGGCGAGTCCGGTCCCATTGACGATCGACTGCTGGCGGAACAACGGTATCGGTGATCCGCCCATCGCCGGGCTGGCCGAGGCCGTGGCCATCCAGGTCGCCCACACCCAGCTCTTCGGCTTCTGACGAAAGGGCGGGGGCGCGGCCGCGTCGGGCGGCCGCGCTTCCCCTACCCACCGCCAGCCGAGCTGAGCTAGGGCCTCGCGAGCCGTCGGGCGCCGAGGCCCTGCTCGCCGGCCGTTCGGCCCATCCTCACGTTGTTGACGGCGAGGACCGCGTGAAACGCGAGCGTCGCCCAGCGCAGCCGGCGGCCGAGCCGGGGGTGCCGCGCTTCGATGGTGTCGATCGCCTTCGCGAGCAGCGGGAACTGGACGATCTTCACCATGCCGACGTCGATCCGGCGAAAGGCGAGCAGCGGGTTGCGCTCCGAGCCGCCGTGCGCGAGCGCCCAATACGTGGTCGCCGCGTCCGCGGTAGCGGCCAGCGCGAAGGGCCAGGCTCGGCCGGGCGACTGGAGGCGGAAACGTCGCCGCGTGGAGGGCGACACCAGCCGCTCCGCTCTCACGAGGACGCTGGCGGATTGCCCATGCAGGTCTTCGCGCAGGACGCGCGACTCCGCGGAGAGCAGGAGCGACCGGGGCGGCGGATCCACGGCCGGCGCGGGGGGCACCGTCGAGTCGACCGGGTCCGCCGGGAACAGCCCATCGGGCTCGATCGAGCAGGCGGCGGTCGTCGTGAAGACGGCGTCGGGCTCGGTCGAGTACGTCGCCGTCGAAACCAGCAGGATGGCGATCGCGAGAGCACTCATCGTCACCTCCCCAGCCGAGGTCCGCTGGGCGCGCGAACTCTGAGCCTCCATGCACGGAATCCGGATGACCGTGATCACCGAGCGCGGTGCGGCTGTGAGCGGTTGCACGGGCGAAGGTGACACCGTTGCGTCCGGGACGTGACGCTACGCACGTCGCGGCCGCCGCGATCCGCCTGGCACGGTTATGGGTGGGAGGGGAAGCTAGTGCGGCGCGACACCGGGCACGGCGGGGCCGGCCACCCGGTTCGGGATGCGGAGGTTCCGGACGATCCCGCGGTGCATGTCGCGCGTGTCGCGCGCGCTTCTCCGGTCGGCCTTGACCTCCTCGTAGAGGGAGAGGTCGGTCGTGCCGTCTTCACGCGCCTGCAGCACGTAGGAGCCGCATTCCCGCTTGATGTGGTCGGTGCCGGCCACCTTCTGGTACGACACGACGATGCGCCGCGGCGCCTCCGCCGTGCCTTCGACCAGGCTGAAGGCCCACGCTTCCGTCCACGGGACCTCCATCTTCAAGAAGAGCGCGCGCAGCGTGAGCACGATCTTGACGAGGTGGAACGCCATGTAGTCCGGGCGGTCCACGACCGTCGTCGTGATCGTCGTCTTCGTCATGTCCTTGACGTTGCGATGGTCGAGCAGGTTCGCGTACACGGCCGCGACCGGCATGTCCAGGACGACGCGGCCGGAAGCCCAACCGACGCCGGCGGCAGAGGTGCCGAAGACGTGGTTGTCGCGGCCGGGGATCAGCGGGATGGCGGGCCTGAGCGGCTCGACGACCTTGCGGGTGAAGTCGAAGCAGCGGCCGTCGGCGAGGTCGGCGGCAGGGACCGGGCTCGCGGCCAGAACGACCGCGAGCGCGAGAAGTGCGGGCGGCGCGCCGCTGCCACGTCTCCCGGGCCGGCGCTCCCCACTGGTCAACCGCATGAAGCATACTCGAGAAACGAGGCCCTCACCGGCCTCGCGACGAAACGAGCGTCATGACGCCGGAGAGCGCATGAAGGGCGTGGCCGCCGTCCTGTTCGTGGTCGCCTGTGGCGGCGCGGGCGCTCCGGTCGAGGATCCGGCGCGCGCGCGCGAAGCAATGGTGCGCGAGCAGGTGGAGGCGCGCGGGGTGACGGACGCGCGCACGCTGGCCGCCTTGCGCAAGGTGGAGCGCCACCTGTTCGTGCCGCCCGCGCTGGCCGCGCTCGCCTATGCCGACCATCCGCTGCCGATCGGCGAGGGCCAGACGATCTCGCAGCCGTACATCGTCGCGGTGATGACGGAGGCGATCCGTCTCCGGGGCGGAGAGAAGGTGCTCGAGATCGGGACCGGCTCCGGTTACCAGGCGGCGGTGCTGGCGGA
>QHVP01000480.1 GCA_003222295.1 Acidobacteriota bacterium
GAGCTGCGCTCGCAAGGGAAGCCGCAGGACCCGCTGGAATGGCTGGCCCGCGAGGGGCATTAGGCGCTTTCCCGCTATAATGCGGTTGGAGCACGGCGGCCCTCGCGCCGTGCGGAAGGTGCCATGATGAGCCCCCGCAGTCGCCTCGTCCTCGCTCTCGTCTCCACTCTCCTCGTCGCGTACGTCGCCGTCGGGTCGCTCCTCGGACGCGTGTTCGGGGACACGACCTACGGACAGCTCGCGGTGTTCAACGAGGTCGTCCGGCTGGTGCTCGACGCCTACGTGGAGCCGGTCAACATCGACCGCGCGATGATGGGCGCGCGCATGGGGCTCACGGACGCGCTCGACGGAGACAGCGCCTACCTCGACGCCGACGAGCTGCGCGCGTACCAGCAGCCTCCGCGCGAGGGTGAGGCCGAGATCGGGGTGGTGCTCACCCGCCGCTTCTCGTTCCTGATGGTCGCGGCCACCCGCGCCGGCTCGCCCGCCGCAAAGGCCGGGATCAAGCCGGGCGACATCATCAAGACGATCGACAGCCGCCACTCGCGGTCCCTCTCGCCGCCGACCGGCCAGCGCCTCCTGCGCGGGGAGCCGGGGTCCATCGTGAAGCTGACGCTGTTGCGCGCGGGGAGCGATCCGCTCGACCTGTCCGTGGTGCGCGAGCGGCTGGCGCCCGTGGCGCCGGAGCGACGGATGCTTGCCGATGCGACCGGCTACATCAAGGTGGCCGAGTTCACGCCGCGGGCGGCGGACGAGGTCAAGAGCGAGATCGACGCCCTGCGGCGGGCGGGCGCGCATGCCCTGGTCCTCGACCTCCGCGGCTCGGGCGCGGGCGCGCCGGTGGACGGCGTGAAGGTCGCCGAGCTGTTCCTCAAGGGAGGGTCGATCGGGAAGCTGGCCGGCGCGCGCGAGGACGAGCAGGTCTTCAGCGCCGATCCGGCGCGGTCGGCATGGGATCGTCCCCTGGCCGTGCTCGTGGACACGGGGACGGGCGGCGCGGCCGAGGTCGTGACGTCGGCGCTGCTCGACGCCGGACGTGGTCCCGTTGTCGGCGAGCACACGTTCGGCCGCGCGGGGGTCCAGAAGATCGTCCCCCTGGCCGAGGGCGGGCTCCTGCTCACCGTGGCCAAGTACGTCTCGCCCAAGGGCACGGCCATCCATGGGAAGGGCATCGAGCCCACGGTGGTGGTGGACGTTCCGGAGCGCGAAGACGACGAGGCGGCGCCCGCCGGCGACCCCATCCTCGACAAGGCGCTCGAGGTGTTGAAGAACCCGCCCGCGGCGAAGAAGGCGGCGTAGCAAACAACGTCAACGGAAATCGATCGACACGGTTAGCAGACAAGAGGTCTGCCACCCCGGTCGTCTGTCATCAGAACGAACGACGGCTACAACGAACGGGGTCTACTTCACCTCGAACGGCGCGTCCTTCGTGTAATCCTTCTTCGCGACGTTGTCGCGGACGCGCAGCTGCACGACATACTTGCCGGGCGCGAAGTTCGTGAGAGACACGGGGCCGATCGACGGGCTCGCGACGTCCGTCTCGACGACCTGGTCCTCGGTCTTCGCCACCGGCTTGCCGTCCTTCAGGATCGAGAAGCCCCAGGTCACCGACGCCTTGCCCGTGGTGGGGTCCTTGGTGGCGTTGTAGACCGCGCCGATCACGCTCATCTCGCCTGACTTGGCGAAAACGTTGTCGAAGGAGGGCGTCAGGCGGTTGGTGCCGAGGACGAAGTCGGACATCGGGTCCTTCGGATCCGGCGTCGCCCCGCCTTCCTGGATGCTCTGGAGCATCACCAGGGGCATGATGTCCAGCTCGCCCTCGCCGAGATCGGGGACGGTCACCGGAATGACGGCGACCGACCCCTTGCCCGACTTGGGATCGAGCACGCCGACGTTGAGGGTGTACTTGCCCGGACGCAGCGTCAATCCGTAGGAGGCCATGACGGAACCGTCCTCGGCGAATTCGCCGTTCACGAGGCGATCCTTCTGGGCCGCCGTCCGGCCCTGGGCGTCGAGGGCCTGGACGACCACGTTCACGGGCGCCGTCTTCGCACCCGCGTCGCGGGGCAAGCCGGTCGCGCGGACGAGGCCGGCCACGTAGGTGGCTCCCTCCGGGCTGCGCAGCATCATCGCGTTCTGCGTGGTGACGGGGAAGTCCTGCCGCGGCGTCTTGAGCAGGGCCTGGGCCGGGCTCGGCTTCGGAAGCTGGTCGACGAGCTTGACGATGTGTCCATCCGGGCCCTTCTTGTAGGCGAGGTTCGGACGGGCGATCTTGCTCTCCGCCACCTTGTTGAGCTGCTCGCTCAGGCGCGCGCCTTGCGGGAGCTGGCAGTCCTTCTCGAATTGGATCTGGACCTGTCCGCCCGCGAAGCTCTGGCCCGGACGATCGCGATACGTCCAGATCTCGGACGGCCGCAGCGACGGGGCGTCGCCCGACTGCTTGTCCTGCTTCATCTCGTCCGGCTTGCCGAGCAGGAGATAGACGCGGCCGCAGTCAGTGGCGGAGCCCGTCTGCCCGGCGACCTTGAACAGCCGGTCCACTTCCGCGCGCTGCGTGTTGTAGGCGGCCTGGAACTCGTTGTCGGGCGTGTCGAGGTCGGGGTCACGCCGCGCCCAGAAGATCTTCTCGAACTCGAGGCGGTCGGCCTTGTCCTTGAGGTCGCGGAAGGTCTTCTCCTCGTCGGGCAACATGAGGGGGCGCACCTCGTCGAGCCACTTCTTGTCTTCCTTGTCGAGCCCGGCGCGGGCGGCCGCCGGCGCCAGCGAGAGGACGGCCACGGCGAGCGCCAGCTTGAGCCTCAGGGACATGTGGTTCTCCTTGATCAGTCCGATTCTACCCGGGTGATGCGGGGGCGGCCGGCGGGACCGGCACCGCGGACGAAGGCGCGGACGGCGAAGGAGCGGGCAGGGCCACGCGTCCGACGACCTTGACCACGCGCGCCAGACGTCGGTCACCCTCGTCGCCAAGGGCGAGGACTACGCGATCGCCTGGCCGAAGATCCTCGAGCCGCACCGCGCGGCCGCGCGAGACGAAGCGGGTGTCAGGGCCGGTGGCCGCGTCCACCTCGGGCCCGTCGCGGCCGTCCGTCTTGATGGAGACGGAGCGTCTCGCGAGATCGACGCGGGTCAGCTCTCCGGCCATCACGCGCGCGGGGAGCGGGGCCGGAGCCTCCGCGGTGGCGGCGGCGCGCGCCACGACGGCGAGCGCGAGCGCGGCCCACGGCGCAAAGGCGGGGACTCTCCTCACCCGACCAGTCTAGCGCGGGACGTGATGCCGATCACGTCCCGGCGTCTTCGTGTTACCTTCATCGCCATGGCTCTTACCCGTGTCCCGGCCCTACTCTGCCTGGCCCTCGCCTTCGGCCTGGCCGCGGATGCGATCGCCGACGCCCCCCGGTCCCGGTCCTCCCGCCGCCGCCGCGCGGCGAGCGCGCGGCCGCGCCCGCCGGCGCTGCCTGCCCTCGTCGTTCCGGCATCGGCGTCCGCGCGCGACCTCCAGGTCGGGGAAGCCTGCCGGCGCGGCCTCGAGGGTACGTCGGGCGCCGTGGTCGCGATGGACCCCTACACCGGGCGCGTGATGGCGCTCGTCAACCCGCAGCGCGGGATGGCCACCGCCTACCAGCCCTGCTCCGTCTTCAAGATCGTGGTGGCGGTGGCGGGGCTCACGGAAGGCGTGATCACGCCGGAGTCGACGTACAACTGCACCGGCGGGTGCTGGATCTGGCCCGGCCATGGGGTCGTGAACCTGCGCAAGGCACTGGCCCAGTCCTGCAACCCCTATTTCGAGTGGGTGGGCGAGCGCCTGGGCTACGAGCGCGTGCACCACTACGCGGAGCTGCTGGGCCTGGGCAGCCCTTCCGGCATCAACCTCGAGGGCGAGGCCTCGGGGACGATCCCGGTGGCGGTCCGGCCGAGCCAGGTCGGCCATCTCTCGAGCCATGCCGCGGGCGTGGCGACGTCCGCCGTACAGCTGGCCGTGCTTCTCTCCGCCACCGTGAACGGCGGCATCATCTACCAGCCGCAGGTGAGCGGGCCCGACGGCTTCGCCGCCCACGAGCGCTGGCGCCTTCCCGCGGGCACCGTGCTGGGCGGGCTCTCGGACGGCTTCCTCAGCGCGGTCAACGAAGGCAGCGCCTCGAGCGCGTTCGATCCGGACGTGATCGTGGCGGGCAAGACCGGGACCTGCTCCGGGGTCGGCTGGTTCGCCTCCTACGCGCCCGCCGACCGTCCGGAAGTCGTGGTGGTGGTGTTCGTGCGCGGAGGCAGCGGACACGTCGCCTCCGCCGTGGCCGGCCGGATCTACCAGAACCTCTACAAGCCCGCCGCCCCGCCGCACGCCGTCGGCGGTGGAAAGTAACGAGCCCTTACCGCCCCAGCTCGATCTCCACGCGGCTGTTCTCGCCGGCCCGTACCTCGATCTCGCGCTCGACCGTGCGGTAGCCCGGGCGCACGACCTCGAGGCGATGGCGGCCGGGGGCGAGCCGAAGCGTCTCGACGCGGCGGCCCGATCCGCGGAATTCGCCGTCGACGTATACGGAGGCATCGGACGGCTTGAGGTCGAGACGCAGCGTCGCCGCTTCCGCGTCGTCGCGCTCGTCCTCGACCTGGTTGTTCTCGTCGCGGTCGCGCCGCCCGTCGTAACGACGGTCGTCACGGCCGTAATTGCGGTCGTCGCGATCGCGCTCGTCTTCGCGCCGATACCCGCCCGGCTCGCCGATCACCTCGTCGGTGTCCTCGCCCGTGCCGCGGTCCATGACGTGATGGATCTTCAGCGTCTGGTCCACCGGCACGTACACGCGGAACTTGTGCGTGCGATACCCGTCGAGCTTGAGGCTGATCTCGTGGCGCCCCGGCGGCACGTACAGCCGCTGGAAGATGCCGTCGAAGTCGTCGGCGATCCCGGCGTAGTAGCCGTCCACGTAGACGCGGGTCTGCTGGGGGTCGACGATCACGCGCAACGATCCGCTGTCGCGGTAGCGGCCCCGGTAGTAGTACGGCGCGTAGCCGTAGGAGCCGCTGTAATAGAACGGCGAGTACCCGTAGGCGCCGTAGTAGAAGGGGTCGAAGGCGTCGTAATAGTAGTTGCGGCCATAGTAGTTTGGCGAGCCGTAGTAGTAGTTACGGCCGTTGAAATGGTCGCCGGTGCCGGTGCCCGG
>QHVP01000481.1:0-13309 GCA_003222295.1 Acidobacteriota bacterium
CGGCGTCGGGGAAGAAGCGCTCACCATCCTCGGCCCCGGCGATTTCTTCGGCGAGGTCGAGTTCTTCGATGGTGGCCCCGCCTCCGCCCACGCCATCGCCCACTCGGATTGCGAGGTCTTCGCCATTCCCCACCAGGAGGTGCAGGCGATCATGGACACCCGTCCCGCGCTGGCGGCCAAGTTCCTCTGGGCCTTCAGCCGGACCCTGGCCACCCGGCTTCGGGAGTCCAACCAGAAGATCTCGAGCCTGTTCGCGATCGCTCGCGAGTTCTAGGGGCAAGGCGTTGATTTAGTAGGGGGGGCACTCACGCGCCACTCCGATGGGCGTCGCGACCCCCCTAAGATCCCCCTCGCAACGCGCCGCCGCTGCGCGGCGCCGCCTTGCTCCTACGGTCGGCTTGCCCAGGTTCCCGCCCACGCTGTGGCGGCCTAAACTCCTCATTCGCTGTGAGTTTTTGACAACTCCGGCCGCGATCCCATAAAATCAACCGTTACTTTGCTTTCAGACGGTGGCAAAGGTGCGCGGTGGACTGCGCCCGTGCCGCTGCCGGGAGGATTTTCGCCGCCGTGTTCGACGCTCTCAGCGACAAGCTCGAAGGGGTGTTCCGCACCCTCCGCGGGCAGGGGTCCCTGACCGTGTCGGACGTGGACGCCGCCCTGCGCGAGATCCGCCTGGCCCTGCTCGAAGCGGACGTCCATTTCAAGGTCGCGAAGCAGTTCCTCGACCGGGTCCGCGTGAAGGCGACCGGCCAGGACGTCCTCAAGAGCCTCACTCCCGCCCAGGCCGTCATCCGCATCGTGCGCGACGAGATGGTCGATCTCCTCGGTGGCGAAGAGCCGCCACGGCTGCAGACTTCCTCGCGCCTGCCTTCGGCCATCCTGATGGCCGGCCTGCAAGGCTCGGGCAAGACGACGACCTCGGCCAAGCTCGGGGCCTGGCTCGCCAAGTCGGGCCACCATCCGCTGCTCGTCTCCACCGATGTCTACCGTCCGGCCGCACGTGAGCAGCTGCGCACCTACGCGACGAGCGCCGGCCTCAAGGTCCACCATCCCGCCGAACTCGATCAGCCGGTCGCCATCCTGCGCTCCGCTCTCGACGAGGCGCGGGCGGTCGGTCATGAGTTCGTCATCGTCGACACCGCCGGCCGCCTGCACATCGACGACGAGCTGATGACGGAGCTGCAGCAGCTCAAGGCCATCGCGCAGCCCAGCGAAGTGCTCTACGTCGCTGACGCCATGACGGGCCAGGACGCGGTGAAGAGCGCGGAGGAGTTCCACCGCCGCATCGGCATCACCGGCATCGTGCTCAGCAAGCTCGACGGCGACGCGCGGGGGGGCGCCGCGCTGTCCGCGGCCGCGGTCACGGGCAGGCCGGTGAAGTTCGCGGGCGTGGGCGAGCGCGTCGACGAGTTCGAGCTGTTCCAGCCCGCGCGCATGGCGGGCCGCATCCTCGGCATGGGCGACGTGCTGGGCCTCATCGAGAAGGCCGAGCAACACATCGACCGCGAGAAGGCCGAGGAGATAGTCCGCAAGCTCCGCCGGTCCGAGTTCACTCTCGACGACTACAAGGAGCAGCTCGGACAGGTCCGCAAGATGGTCTCGCTCGACCAGGTGCTGGCCATGATCCCGGGGATCGGAAGCAAGGCCAGGGACGTTATCGATTCCATGACGCCGCTGGAGCGGCGCGAGCCGTCGGTGATCAACGGCAGCCGGCGCAAGCGCATCGCCAGGGGAAGCGGGACCACGGTGGAAGACGTCAATCGCCTGCTCAAGCAGTACGTGCAGGCTCGCAAGATGATGAAGCAGTTCGGCGGTGGCGGCGCGAAGATGCTCAAGAAGCTGGCGGGGAGGATGCCACCGCAATTTCGCTAGGGGACGTAGAGCACGACGGCGCTGCGCAGCAGCGGCGTCGCGCGAGGGGGGTTCCAGGGGGGGCCGCGAAACACCCATCGTAATCAAGTGTGAGTGCCCCCCCTGGCTAGATACGCCGGCAACAACCGACCGAACGAGTCATGGACAGTGATTCGGCCGAGCGGAAGGATAAGGAACGAAGAGAGCGCCGGGCAGGCAGAGCGCTGGTAACGGAGAAGAGAGAACACATGCTGTCGATTCGATTGAGACGAGCCGGAACGACGAAGAAGCCGCATTACCGCGTCGTGGTGGCGGATTCGCGCGCGTGGCGCGACGGGCGCTTCGTCGAGGTGCTGGGCCACTACGATCCGCGGAAGGACCCCGCGGTCGTGAAGATCGACGCCGCGCGCGCGCAGTACTGGATCGGCAAGGGCGCGCAGCCCAGCGACACCGTGCGCAGCCTGCTCAAGCGGCAGGACGAGGCGACGAAGGCGACGGCGGCCAAGTAGGCGGCCATGAGGGAGCTGTTGGAGGCACTGGCCCGGGAGCTGGTCGAAGAGCCGGGCCGGGTGCGCGTCGAGGAGTGGACCGAGGACGGGGTCGTGCACCTCGACCTGGAGGTCGCTCCCGACGATCGTGGGCGGGTGATAGGACGCCAGGGTCGGACCGCGGACGCCCTGCGGACCCTTCTGGAGGCCGTCGGCCGGCGCCGGGGGATCGAGTGCGACATGGAGGTCGTGGATTGAATATCTACGACGACATGATCACGATCGGCGTCGTCGTGAAACCGCAAGGCCGGAAGGGAGAAGTGCTCGTCGAGCCCCTCTCCGACCGCCCGGACCGGTTCACGACGCTCCGGCGCGTGTACGTCCCCGTGCCCGGCCGCGGCGGGGCGCGCGCCCTGACCGTCACCGATCGGTGGCCGCACAAGGGTCGAATCGTCCTCAAGTTCGCGGGAGTCGATTCCATCGACGAGGCCGAGCGCTATCGAGGCATCGAGCTGCGCATCGGCGAGGACGAGGTGGAGGCGCTGCCCGCGGGCTCCTACTATCACTACCAGCTCAAGGGCCTCAAGGTCGAAGACCCGGCCGGCCGGCCGCTGGGCACGGCCGCCGACGTGCTGGTGACGGGCGGGGAAGCTCCGGTCCTCGTCGTGCGCGGCGCCGAGGGCGGCGAGGTGCTCATCCCGATGGCGGAGGCGTTCATCCGCCAGGTGGATCTGGAACACGGACGGATCGTGGCCGTCAGTCCGGAGATGGCGGACGCGAAGCCATGACGGCGCGCTGGGGATGGGGAATCGACGAATGATCAAGATCGACGTCGTCACCATCTTCCCCCGCATGCTCCAGGCGCCCCTGGAGGACGGGATCGTCCATCGCGCGATCGAAGCGGGTCTCGTCTCGATCGGCGTCCACGATCTCCGCGCGTTCACGGACGATCGCCATCGCTGCGTGGACGATCAGCCGTTCGGAGGTGGGCCGGGCATGGTGATGAAGGCGGAGCCCTTCCTGCGCGCGGTGGACACGCTCACGGCGGCGGAGCGGGCGGCGCCGCGCGCGGTCGTGCTGCTCTCGCCGCGGGGCCGGCGGTTCGACCAGGCGATGGCGGAGCGGCTGAGCCGCACAGGCCACGTCGTCCTCCTGTGCGGGCGCTACGAAGGGATCGACGAGCGCGTCTGCGAGGCCCTGGGCGCGGAGGAAGTGAGCCTCGGCGACTTCGTGCTGACGGGCGGCGAGGTCGCGGCCCTGGCCGTGATCGAAGCCGCCGTGCGCCTTCTCCCGGGGGCGCTGGGAGACGAGGGCTCGGCCCAGGCCGACTCGTTCTCCGACGGGCTGCTCGACTTCCCGCACTACACGCGGCCGTCGGAAGTGCGTGGGAAGCGGGTACCGGACGTGCTGCTCTCCGGCGACCACGGGAAGATCGGACGCTGGCGGAGGAAGGAAGCGCTGAGGGCGACGCGGGCCCGACGGCCCGACCTCCTCGCGCGCGCGCCGCTGAGCGCCGAGGACCAGTCCCTCCTGCGCGAGCTGGAGAGCGAAGAATTCGAAGTGGCCGCGAGCAAGTCCTAAGGAAGAGGAAAATGAATCCGATCGACAGCATCGAAGCCGGAGACCTCAAGAAGGGCCTTCCCCGCCTGACGTCGGGCGACACCGTGCGCGTGCACGTGCGGGTCAAGGAGAGCTCCGTCAAGGAGGAGATCAAGGGCAAGCCCAAGGAAACCGAGCGCGAGCGCGTCCAGGTCTTCGAGGGCATCGTCATCGGCCTGCGCGGCGCGGGCGCGCGCGCGACCATGACCGTGCGCAAGGTCTCGTTCGGCCAGGGCGTGGAGAGGATCTTCCCGTTGCACGCGAAGACGATCGAGAAGATCGAAGTCGTCAAGCACGCGCAGGTGCGACGGGCCAAGCTCTACTATCTCCGCGACCTGAAGGGCAAGGCCGGACGCATGAAGGAGCGCCGCACGAACACGCCGGAAGCCTGAGGTCTCGCGGCACGGACACCGCCGGACTGGGTAGGCCCACTGGCAGCGAGCGCGGGATTCATTCCGGCGCGAGCGGGTGGGGAGTAGCCGAATTGCCGAAGGGGTTCGAATGGCTTCGGAGAGACCGCGACGCGGCCGCAAGCCACTCGTCTACGATGGCGAGGAGCTGCGGTGCACCTGGCGGTTCGAGGAGGAGGCTCGCGCGGAGGGCCGCCTGGCCGTGGCCGGCATGGACGAGGTCGGCCGCGGCGCGCTCTGCGGCCCCGTGGTGGCCTGCGTGGTGATCCTCGGGGACGGTTTCGACACCGACGGCATCGACGATTCCAAGCGCCTCACCGCGCTCCAGCGCGAGGCGCTGTCCGCGCGGATCCGGGAGAAGGCGCGCGCGTTCTCCGTCGGCGTCGCCGAACCGAAGGAGATCGACCGCCTCAACATCCTGCGCGCCACCTACGTGGCCATGCAGCGGGCGATCGCGGGGCTGGCCGTCCCTCCCGACCTCATCCTCGTGGATGCCCTGGAGGTGCCCGGCGTCGCCGTGAAGCAGAAGCCGATCATCAAGGGCGACGCGCTCAGCGTCTCCATCGCCGCCGCCTCCGTGGTGGCGAAGGTGGAGCGCGACGCGATGATGCGCGAGTACGACCAGCGCTATCCCGGCTACGGCCTGGGACACAACATGGGGTACGCCGCCGACGACCACCGCGAGGCCCTGCGCCGCATGGGCCCTTCCGAGATCCACCGGCGATCTTTCCACGGGACGCAGCGGTGGTTATTCTAGGCGTGCGAGCCGCCGTGAGGAGCATGACGCGGGACGTGACGACAGGGGTGACCGAGGAGTAGGGTGGCCAAGATCAATCCGGTCAAAGTCAAACAGGACGCGGAGAAGCTCGAGAAGGCCGGCAAGCTCACGGAGGCCATCGCTCTCTTCAAGCAGGTCATCGACGACAACCCCCGCGACTGGAACGTCATCAACAAGGTCGGCGACCTCTGCGCCAAGCTCAACAAGTTCAAGGACGCGGCGGACTACTACGCGAAGGTGGCCGACTTCTACGCGAAGGACGGCTTCCATCTCAAGGCCATCGCGATCTGGAAGAAGATCAACAAGCTCGACGCGACCTCCCTCGATCCCTACCTGAACCTGGCCGAGCTCTACGCCAAGCAGGGCCTCATGATGGAGGCCAAGAGCCAGTACCAGTACGTGGTCGACGAGTACATCAAGCGCAGCAAGATGCGCGAGGCCGGCGATGTCCTCAAGAAGATGGCGGACATCGACCCCAGCGACCTCAAGATCCGGAGCAAGCTCGCCGACCTCTACACGCGGGAAGGGAACTCCGGCAAGGCGGTCGAGGAGCACGTGGCCATCGCCGAGGAGCTCTCCAAGAAGGGCCACCTCGCCGAGGCGCTGCAGGTCCTCGAGAAGGGCCTCAAGATCGACGCCAAGAACGGCCGCCTGCGCCTCGAGCTCGGACGCATCCACGTCCTCCAGAAGAACTACGACAAGGCGATCCAGTACCTGGAAGCCGCGGTCGAAAGCAGTCCCAACGACGTGGACGCCATGGGCCGGTTGGGCGAGGCCTACCTCGGGTCGAAGCGGATCGCCGAGGCGGAGAGCCTCTTCCAGCGGCTGCTCGAGATCAACCCCGGCGACGAAGACACGCGCGTGCAGATGGCGAAGGTGTCGCTGCAGCAGGGGCACGTCGACCGCGCCTTTGCCGAGCTCGAACCCCTGGTCGAGAAGCTGGTGCAGCGCCGCGACCACGACCGCGCGGCGTCGCTCCTGCAGCAGATCGTGCAGAAGAGTCCCTCGCACGTAAAGACGCTCACCCGCCTGGTCGAGGTGTACCAGCAGTTCCAGAACGAATCGAGCCTCCTCGCCACCTACTCGCAGCTCACCGAGGCCTACATCCAGCAGGGCCAGCACTCGGAAGCCGCCTCCGTGCTCGAGATCCTCGTGCAGCGCGAGCCGGCCAACGCGCAGCACAAGACCAAGCTGCAGTTCGTCCGCGGCAAGCTGGGCGGCGCCGCGCCGAGCGCGCCCGCCGGCGCCCCTCCCGAGCTGATGGAGGAGGAGTTCGATCTCATGTCGGCGGACGAGGCCCCCGCTCCCGCCCCCGCGCCGGCTCCGGCCGCCACCGCGCGTGCCGCCGCTCCCGCTCCCGGCCCCGCGCGCGCGGCCGCCGCTCCCGCGGCGGCCCGGCCTTTGGTGCCGGCGCGGCCGGTCATCCAGCCGACCGGACCCCTGAGCGACCAGGACCGCGAGTTCATCGACGAGCATCTCGCCGAAGGCAAGGTGTTCCGCAAGTACGGCCTCATCGACAAGGCGGCCGACCAGTTCGAGGCGGTGGTGGCGCGCTTCCCCGACAACGTAGAGTCACGCCAGGAGCTGCGCGAGGTCTACGCGGAGAAGGCCCTGCCCGCCAAGGGGGCGGAGCACTGTCTCGCGCTCGCGGAGATCTTCCGCCTCACGGGAGATACCGTTTCCGCCAAGAAGTACGAGGACGAGGCGGAGCAGCTCGTGCCCGGCTCCGCGCGTCCGGCCGCGAGAGCCGCGGCTCCGGCGGCCGCCCCCGCCCGCGCGGCCGCGGCCAGCGCCCCTCCTCCGGCCGCGAAGGAGGAGGAATTCGCGCTCGGCGGCGAGGAGGAGATTCCCCTCGGCAGCGAAGAGGACATTTCGATCGGCATCGACGAGCCGATGGCCGCCGCCGCTCCCGACGCGTCCGCGGAGGAGGAGAGCCTGGACCTCGACCAGGAGCTCGCCGGCGGCCAGGAGCTTCCCTCGCCGTTCATCGACGAGGAGCCGGCCTCCCCCGCGGCGGAGGAAGAGGTCTCCATCGGCTTCGACGAGGCGACCCTCGACGCTCCCGTCGCGGCGGAAACGGCCGCCGAGGACGTAGGCTTCGCCGTCGACGAGTTCCCCCTCGACGAGCCGGCGCCCGCGCCCCCGCCGCCTCCGCGCGCGAGCAAGCCGGCGCCGCCTCCGGCCGCCAGGCCGGCGCCTCCGCCGCCCGCGGCGAAACCGGCGCCGGCCGCCCGGGCCGCCCCGCCCACGAAGACCGCGCCCGTCGCGGCCAGGCCGGCGCCTCGAGTCGAAGCGACGCCGAGCCGGCCGGCGCGCGCGGCCGCGCCCTCTCCCCCGCCTCCCGCCGAGCTGCGCGCGGCCCCGCTGGCCGCGAGAGCGGCTGGGGGTCCGCCGACGGGACGAATCCCCGTCGACCTCGTTCGCCTCCTCGAAGAGGTCGAGTCGTACGTGTCGCTGGGCTTCGAGGACGACGCGAAGGAAGCGCTGCGCGAAGGCGCCGTCCGCTTCAAGGACCACCCGGTGCTCCTGCAGAAGATCGCGCAGCTCGGACTCGACGAGAGTGCCCCCGAGCCCGAAGAGGCCGTCACGGGCGTGTCCCCCGAAACCGATCTCGCCTCCGAGCTGGACCTCGGATCACCCCCGCCCGCCTCGTACGATCCGCTCGGCCACCTCGCCGGGGACATGGCCTCTCCCGAACCCCAGCCGTCCGGGGCCGAGGATCTGCTTGGGGAGATGGGCGGGGGCGAAGCCGGGTTCCCGGACGAGACTTCGGCCGGAGAGGACCTGCTCTCGCCCTCCGCGGAGACGGTGCCCGCCGGGGAGGGCGGGCTCGATCTCGGATCCGAGCTCGGCGAGCTGTTCGGCGCCCAGTCTGCGGTGGAAGAGTCGCACGCGAGGGCGACTACGACACCCGCTACAACCTCGGCATCGCGTACAAGGAGATGGGTCTCATCGACGAGGCGATAGCCGAGTTCCAGCTCGCGGCCAAGGACGAGGGGCGGCTCCTGGAGTGCGCCAGCATGCTGGGGATCTGCTTCCTCGAGAAGGGCATGCCCAAGCTGGCCATGAAGTGGTTCGAGAAGGGGCTCAAGGCCCCGGGCCGCACGGAGGAGGAGTACGCCGCCTTGCGCTACGACCTGGCCACCGCGCACGAGGCGGCGGGAGACGTGGACCGGGCCCTCGCCCTCTTCAGCGACCTGTACGGTCAGGACGCGAACTTCCGCGACGTGGCGACGAAGGTCCGCGACCTGCGGGCGATGGTCCAGGGATAGGGGGAGTTGACCGAGTTCCTGGCCGTCGCCCTGTCCGTGATCGTCTCGCTGATGGTGGGAGTCTTCCTCGCCTTCGTGCCGTGGACGAGCCTCTGGGACTCGAACTATCTCCTCCAGCCCTACCCGGCGCTTCGCCTCTTCGTGGTCAGCCCCTACGCGCGCGGCACCGTCACCGGGCTGGGCCTCTTGAACATCGTCCTCGCCGTGCACGAGGCCTACCAGCAACTGAGCGTGCGTGCCATCAGCCGCTGAGCCGGCAGGCGCCGGTGGTTTCGTCCTGACGATGGTGACCGATGGCGGTCAGGGCGGCGGGCCCTTCGACTCCCTGTTGGAGCGCGCCGCGCGGGCCGCGCGCGCGGGGGTGGACGTCATCCAGGTCCGCGAGAAGGACCTCTCGGACCGCGCGCTGCTCGCGGTGGTGTCGGCCATGCGCGCGGCCCTGTCCGCGACAAAGGCGCGCCTCGTCGTCAACGGACGTCCCGACATCGCGCTCGCGGCGGGCGCGGACGGCGTCCAGGTTCCGGAGGAGGGCCTGCCCGTCGTGGACGTCAAGCGCGCCTTCCCATCCCTGACCGTGGGCGCCTCCTGCCACTCCCTGGAGGCCGTGCGTCGCGCCGCCGGCGACGGGGCGGACTTCGTGTTCCTGGGGCCAGTGTTCGCGACCCCCGGCAAGGAGGGAAGGACGCTGGGCCTCGAACTCTTCGCGGCGGCGGCGGCGGCGGTGGCGGTGCCGGTGCATGCCATCGGCGGCGTCACTCCCGCGCGGGTGCCCGCGCTGCGTGCCGCGGGCGCGCGCGGAGGCGCGGCCATCCGGCCGTTCCTCGAAGGCCCCGCGGATGCGATCATCCAGGCCTTCCGCGATGCGGAGGGAGGACGGCCATTCCCGAGGTAGCGCTGCGCCCGATCGACGCCCTGGTGGTCGTCCCGCTCGCCCTGCTGGGCCTCTTGGCGCTGGCCCGCCTCGCGCGGCTGCGTCCCTCCTTCCAGCCGCTGGTCGGTCCCTTCGCCGCCTGCGCGCTGGCGGCGGTGGTGATGGTGTTCGCGGGACCGCCGCCCGGGCAATCCCCGATCGCCCTCCTCTATCTCCTCCCCGTGCTGGTGCTGGTGGTGCGGGCGACCTCGCTCGCCTTCCAGTGGGTCTTCTATCGGCGCCAGGGCGCGCCCCCGCCTTCGCTCCTCGACAGCGTCGTCTCCGTGCTCCTCTACGGCATCGGCGTGGGGGCCATCGCCAGCCAGTGGTTCGACGTGGAGCTCACGCCGTTCCTCGCCACCTCGGCGGTGGTGGGCGCGGTCGTCGGCCTCGCGTTGCAGGACACGCTGGGGAACCTCTTCGCGGGCATCGCGCTCCATTCCGAGGCGCCCGTGCACGTCGGGGACTGGGTACGCCTGGGCGACCGCGACGGCCGCGTCGAGCAGGTCTCCTGGCGGGCCATGCGCCTGCGCACCTGGGACGGCGACACCCTGACCGTGCCCAACAACGAGGTCGCGCGGCACGCCGTGCTCAACTACAGCCACCCCCGCGCCCCGCACTCGCGGACGATCGCCATCGGCGTCAACTACCACACCCCTCCCAACCGCGTGATCGCCGTGCTGCACAAGGTGCTGGAGCAGGTGGGCCTGTCCACGGAGCCGCCCTCGAGCGTACGCGTCGTGGGCTATCACGAGTCGGCCATCCACTACGAGGTCCGTTACGGCTATTCCGCCTACGAGGACTATCGGCGGCTCGAGAGCGAGATCTACCGGCTCATCTGGTATCACTTCCGCCGTCACGGCATCGAGATCCCGTTCCCGGTGCGCGACGTCTTCCTCCATCGCGCCGCGCCCGCCGTGCAGAGCCGCGAGACCCCGGCCGACCGGCTGGAGCGCGCGCTGCGCACCGTCGACCTCTTCCGTCCGCTTTCCGACGACGAGTTGCGCAAGGTGATGGGCCGCACCCGGCCCCTGCACTACGCGGCGGGGGAAAGGGTGATCGAGGAAGGCAGCCCCGGCGACAGCTTCTTCATCATCGACCAGGGACAGGTGCTGGTCTCGAAGCGCATGGGCGGCGCCGATCGCGAGATCGCACGCCTCATGGAGGGACAGTTCTTCGGCGAGATGGCCCTGCTCACGGGTGAGCGGCGGTCCGCCACCATCGCGGCGGCCACCGACGTCGACCTCTTCATGATCGACAAGGCGGCGTTCCAGGAGATCCTGGCCGCCAATCCCTCCATCGCGGTCGACATCTCGACCCTCCTCTCCGAGCGCCGCGAAGCGCTCACGCAGGCCCAGGACGATCTCACCGCCCCCGTGATGGCGCAGGGCGCGGGCGAGCTCAAGAACGACATCCTCGGCCGGATCCGCGCCTACTTCGGGCTGTGAAGGAGCCACCCGGCGCGGAAGGAGAGGTCGACCGCGCCTGGGCCGACCTCCTGCGCGCGGGGACGTCGCCGCCGGCGATGAGGGAGGTGCTCGAGCGCCACGGCCAGGACAAGATGCTGCTGGTGGCCCTGCTCCGGCGCGCGGTACCCCTGCCCTTCCTGGAGCTGATCGCTGCGACCCCGCCGTGGTCGGACGATCACCGCCTGCTCGCCTCCGTCGTGCTCAGCCCGCGCGCCACGCGCCCGCTCGGGCTGCGCCTCGTGGGGTTTCTCCTCTGGCGCGACCTGGCCGACGTGGCGGCCAGCCCGCGGGTGGCGGCCGCGGTCAAGATCCGCGCGGAAGCGATGTTGAAGGACCAGCTCCTGGAATTGCGCCTGGGCGAGAAGATCACCCTCGCCAAGATGGCGACGCCACCCGTGCTGATGCTGCTGCTCGCCGACGCGGACCCGAAGGTGGTGGAGGCCGGGCTCATCAATACCCGCCTGCGCGAGGAGGACCTGCTCACGCTCGTGCGGGCGGAGATGCCCAGCCGGCCGCTGCTCGAAGGGATCGTCGCCTCGTCGCGCTGGGCGGACCGTTATGCGATCCGTCTCGCCATCGCGCTGCATCCGCGCGCGCCGGTCGCGCTCGCGCTCGGGCAGCTCAGCGCCCTGACCACGAAGGATCTCGCGCGCGTCGCGGAAGCACCGGGCCTCACGCCGGTCGTCCAGGCCGCGGCCGCCCGCGTTGCCGCTTCTCGCTGAACAGTCGGGCAAGCCGCCCGGAGAAGCCCCCAAATCCCGCCCTTTCATGGGGATAGTGTTGACTCTATTTCAAGGTGGCGACTACAATCGCGCGCCCTCCGCCAATGGCCTCCTTCGGTGAGAACCTCCGCCGTGAACGGGAACTGCGTGGGATCGATCTGCGCGAGATGGCCGACGCGACCAAGATCAGCATCCGCTTCCTGCAGGCGATCGAGCAGGATCGCGTGGACATCCTGCCCGGCGGGATCTTCCCGCGCGCTTTCGTGCGGCAATACGCCAAGTACCTCGGGCTCGACGCCGAACGTCTCGTCGCGGAGTTCGTGTATGCGCACGGCGGCGAGACGGCCCCGCGCAAGGATGCGCGCGCGTCCGTGCGGGTCGATCAGGGGCCTCCGCGCGGGCTCATCCTTCTCGCGGTGGAGCTGGGGCTGCACGGCCTGGTCGGGTGGAAGGTGCGCGGCCTCGGGAAGAGCCCCCAGCCGCCGGCCACCCCCTCCGTGGCCGCCCCCGCCGCCACCTTCGCCTACGATCGCGTGTATCCTCCGCCTTCAGGGGCTACGGGCAGCGTCCCCCACCCTGCGGCGGGCACCATGGTCCTGACCGTGCTCGCGCGCCGGAGCAGCTGGGTCGAGGCGAAAGTGGACGGGACGACCGTCTTGAACCGCGTGCTCAAGGGTGGCGAGTCGCAGCGGCTGGAGGCGCGCCAGGAGGTCCTGCTTTCCGTGGGCAACGCCGGCGGGATCGCGGTCACGCTCAACGACCGCGCGCTGGCGCCTCTCGGCGGAGACGGAGAAGTGAAGCGCGACATCGCCATCAACGCGCAGACGGTGCCCGGCCTTCTCGCGGCCGCGGCCGCGCTGCCGTCGCCCTCCGCCGCGGTCTCGCCGCGTCCGCGCGCGCCGCGCCCGACTTCGCGTCCGCCCTCGCCGTCGCCCTCGCCGTCGCCGAGCGTCCTGGTGATCGCCCCCCGATCGAACACGGGTTTCGGCTCGACCGGTCTCCGGCCGCCCACGAACCGTCCCTCGCCCTCGCCGCGGCCCTGGGGAGCTGCGTCTCATGGCCGCCCAGGGGGCGCTCCCGCTCAAGCCCGCCGACCTCGTCGACCTGCTCGAGCAGCTCCTCGCCGACGAGGACGAGGCGGTGCGGCAAGCCGCGTCGGCCAGCCTGGCCGGAATGGCCGTGGACGAGATGCTGCCGATCCTGAAGGACCGCGAGACGCCGCCCAGCGTGCTCGCCTGGGCCGTCGCCCACCGCGAGGAGCGCGAGCTGCTCGAGGTCGTCCTCCAGAACTCGTCGCTGCCGGACGAGGCGATCGAGGCACTCGCCTCCTCGTTGCCCGAGCACCTGGCGGAGCTGGTCGTGATCAATCAGGTGAGGCTCCTGCGGCGCACGTCGCTGCTGGAGGCACTCGAGACCAACCAGGCCCTGAGCAAGGATCAGCGCCGCCGCCTGCGTGAGCTGCGCGAGACGTTCCGCATCGGCGAGCAGGCCGCGCCGCCGGCCCCGCCCGCGCCACCACCTGCGCCGGCGCCCGCGCCCGCCGCGAAGGAGGAGCCGGACGAGCTGGCCGAGCTGACGGAGGAAGAAGCGGTCGCCCGGCTGCTCACCGAGGAGGAGAAGCAGGACGTCGACAAGCGCAGCGCGGTGGCCCAGCTCTACAACATGAACACGGCGGCGAAGGTCATCCGCGCCCTCAAGGGCACGAGCGGAGAGCGCGCCATCCTCGTGCGCGATCCGAATCGCATCGTGGCCTCTGCCGTGCTGGGCAGCCCGCGCCTGACCGAGCCCGAGATCGAGCGCTTCGCGGCCA
>QHVP01000481.1:13354-17562 GCA_003222295.1 Acidobacteriota bacterium
GCACGCCCCTGGGCCTGGCCGTCAACTTCATTCCCCGCATGAACCCGCGCGACATGAAGACGATCTCGGTCGACAAGAACGTGCCGGAGGTGATCCGCAAGCAGGCGCTGAAGTTCGTCCGCCAGGTGGGCCAGCCCGCGGGCGGGGACAAGAAGCGCTGAGCCATGGCCGCCAACTACTACGACGTGCTCGGCGTGCCGCGCACGGCCACCACGTCGGAGGTGCGCTCCGCCTACGCGAAGCTGGCGCGTGAGCGCCATCCCGACCGTTTCGCCGACGCGGTCGAGAAGGCGCGGGCGGAGGAGTTCTTCAAGGACCTCACCACCGCCTTCAACACCCTGGCCAACGACAAGAACCGGCGGGACTATGACGCGAGCCTGGACCGCCCGCGGGCCGCCCCGCCCCAGGAGATCGCGCAGAACGCATATCGACGTGGCCTGGAGATGTTCGCGGCCAAGAAGAACCACGAGGCGGTCGAGCTGCTGCGCACGGCCACCTCCCTGTTCCCGGAACAGCCGGCCTTCCAGGCCGCCCTCGGAAAGGCCCTCGCCCGCAACCCTCATTGGGCCCGGGAGGGGATGCAGGCGATCGAGAAGGCCATCCAGCTCGCGCCCGGCGTGGCCGCGTACCACTCCGACCTGGCGGAGCTGCTGCTGGCGCACGGGCTCAAGCTGCGTGCCCGCAAGACGGCCGAGGCCGCGTTGCGCCTCGCCCCCGGCGACGAGCGCGCGCAGCGCGTGATCGACGAGCTGGGTCCCGCCGGCCCGGAGCCGCCGGCGAGTGGGGGCGGCCTGCGCGGCCTCCTGCGGCGCAAGGGCTGAGCTCCATCCGGCCCGCCCGGCGCTTGCCAGGATCACCCTTTCGTTGTCTACTCTCCTCCACCCAACCCCCCGGATGAAGATCACTTACAAGGCCGTGTCCGACGTCGGCCGCAAGCGCAAAGGCAACGAGGACAGCCTCTTCGTCAACCCGGAGCAGCACCTCTTCGTGGTGGCGGACGGGATGGGGGGCCACGCCGCGGGCGAGATCGCGTCGAAGGTCGCGGTGGAGTCCATCAACGAGTTCGTCTGCCTCACCGGGGGGGACGAGGAGATCACCTGGCCGTTCGGACTCGACGAGCACATCTCCTACGACGGCAACCGGCTCAAGACGGCCATCCGCTACGCGAACCGCAAGGTCCTGGAGGCCACCAAGGAGAAGAGCGAGTACGAAGGCATGGCCACCACGGTCGCGGCCGTGCTCGTGGACGGCGACACCGCCAACCTGGGCCACGTCGGGGACAGCCGCGTCTACCTCATGCGCGACGGTGAGATCACCCAGCTCACCTCCGACCACTCCTGGGTCAACGAGCAGATCCAGAGCGGCGTGATCTCGCCGGATCAGGCGCGCACCCATCCCCTGCGCAACGTGGTGACGCGCGCCCTCGGGGGCAAGCCGGACCTGCAGGTCGACATGCAGCAGCACAAGGCGAAAGCCGGCGACATGCTGCTCCTGTGCTCGGACGGTCTCACCACGATGATCACCGACGAAGACATCGCGCGCGTCGTGCGGGAAGCGGGCGGCGACGTGGAAAAGGCGGCCCCGGCCCTGGTGGCCAGCGCCAACGCGAAGGGCGGAGAGGACAACATCACCGTGCTGCTCATCCGGTTCGACGAGTGAGCTGATGCTCCCCGCCGACCAGCCCGAGAAAGCGGCCCGCCGCAAGATCGGGAAGTACGCGGTGGTCGGACGCATCGGGCGGGGCGGGATGGGGATGGTCTACCGCGGCTGGGACGAGGTCCTGGAGAGGGAGGTCGCGGTCAAGACCCTGACCGTCGAGGGCACCCTCGACCAGGAGAGCCGCCAGCGCTTCCAGATCGAGGCCCGGGCCGCGGCCCGGCTCCAGCACGCCAACATCGTCACCGTCTTCGAGCTGGGCGAGGACCGCGGGCTGCCCTTCATCGCCATGGAGCTGCTCCCCGGCGTGGACCTCGAGACGCTCATGCGCTCGGGCGAGCCCCTGCTGCTCGAGGAGAAGCTCGAGATCATGGTGCAGGTGCTGCGCGGCCTGCACTTCGCCCACGAGCACGGCATCGTGCACCGCGACATCAAGCCCTCCAACATCCGCCTGCTCGAGGACGGCACGGTCAAGATCATGGACTTCGGCATCGCCAAGCTCGGCGGGGCGGGCGTCACCAAGACGGGGATGATGGTGGGCACCGTCCACTACATGAGCCCGGAGCAGATCCGCGGCAAGAAGCTCGACGGCCGCAGCGACGTCTTCTCGTCGGGCGTAATCCTGTACGAGCTGCTCTGCGGGAAGCGGACTTTCGTCGGCGACAGCCCGACGGCCGTCCTCTACAAGATCATCAACGACCCGCCGCAGACCCTCGACCCCTCCGTGGCCGGCGCCGCGCCGGAGCTGCAGGCCGTCCTCGATCGGGCCCTGGCCAAGGACGCCGAGGCGCGCTATTCCACGGCGGCACTCATGGGGGAGGAGCTGGCGGCGGTGGCGGCGCGCCTGCGTGGACCGTCCTCGGCGCCGCCTCCCGACGTCCTGGAGGCGGTGAGCGTCGCGCGGCGGCTGGTGAAGGAAGGCAAGGTGGACGACGCCTTGCATCGGTTGCAGGACGTCACGCACCGCCATCCGCGGTCGATCGAGGCGCGGCGTGCCCTGCGCACGGCGGCGCGCGAACGCGAGCGGCGGCTCAAGGCGCGCGAGCCGGAGGCCCAGGATTTCCCCGAGCTCGACGCCACCTACCAGGGCTCGCCGACGCGGCGTACGCCCGACACCGTCCTCCAGGCCAGCGAGCCGGTGGCGGGGACCGTCCTCCTGGCCCCTGCCGCGCGGACGCCCGCGACCTCGTCCGCGCGCACCCTGCTGCTGACGGCCGCCGCCGCCCTGCTCGTCGTCGTGGTCGCGGGCGTGCTGCTGATGACGCGGCGTCCTCCCGTCGCCGCCGCGGCGGCTGTGCACGTCGGCTCCGAGCCCACGGGCGCCCAGGTCTTCCTCGACGGCCGGGACACGGGAGTGGTCACCGACGGCGACGTCACCCTGCCCGCGGGCGCCACGGGCGCGGTCACCCTCACCCTGCGCAAGGCCGCCTACCGCGAAGCCACGCGGGTCCTGCGCCTGCCGCTGGGACTCAGCGACGTGCGATTCGCCCTGGAAGCGCTCCCGATCGCCTCCACCGCGGTCGCGTTGCCCGTCGTCACCGACCCCCCGGGCGCTTCCTTGACCGTGGACGGCGAGGCGGTCAAGGGCACGACGCCCCTCACCGTGAGCATCGATCCCGCGCGCGAGCATCGCATCACGGTCCGCCTCGAGGGCCACGCGCCCCAGGAGGTCCGGGTGGCCGCCGGGGCCGCGGCCGCACCCGTCCGGCTCACGCTGGACGCGGCGGGGCCGCTGGGACGCATCGCGGTGAGCGCGCCCTATCCCCTCGACGTGGTCTGGCGCGGGAAGGTGCTCAGCCATGGGCAGCCCTCGCCGGAAGTCAGCGTGCCCGCCGGGCGCCAGTTGCTCGCGCTGTTGGCGCCCACCTACTTCCTGCGCCAGAACGTGACCGTCGACGTGCGGCCACCCGCGGTGGCCACGGTGGCCGCGCCCGCGCTGGGGAAGATCAACATCCGCGCGAACCCCGACAACTGCCAGGTGTTCATCGACGGCGACTTCGTCGAGTATCCGCCGATCCTCGACCGCGCCATCGCGGCCGGTGACCACCGGGTGGCCTTCAAGTGGCCGGACGGCGCCCGCCGCGAGGAGTCGGTGCAGGTGGCCCGTGGCGCGCCCGCCTACGTGATGGGCCGAAAGGACTAGACCCTTGATCCTGCGCCGGACCCTGCTGCTCGTGCTGCTCCTGCCCTCGCTGGCCGCCGCGCAGACGTCGCCCGAGGACCAGGCCCGCGGCCTGCTCGAGGACGGGCGCACGTACCGCAGGGAAGGGAAGCTCAAGCAGGCCCTCGACAACTTCCAGACCATCGTGTCCGGGTTCCCGAATACGTCCTTCGTGGACGACGCCCTGCTCGAGATCGGCCGCTACTACCTGGAAGTCGACCACGACGCGGCCAAGGCGCGCGACGCCTTCGAGCAGGTCACCAAGCGCTTCCCCCAGAGCGACGGCGCCCCCGGCGCGTACTACTACCTCGGCCGCCTGACCATGGAGCGGGCCACCGCCGCCACCGACATCGACGACGCGCTGGCCCAGTTCGCGCGCGTGCAGCGTCTC